>NZ_JAMDLL010000019.1:0-56326 GCF_040595915.1 Xanthomonas sp. PPL134 | reverse complement strand
CGGCGAGTTACTTTTCTTTGCTTGTGCAAAGAAAAGTAACCAAAAGAAAGCACACCCCGCAGCGCGCCCTCCGCGCTGCGCGCTCCGGGTTCGCAGCCACGACGAGGATTCGCGGAAGGGGCATCCTGCCCCTGCCGCGAACGGCGCACATCCCTGTGCGCCGCCCTTCGGGTTTTTCCCCGCCGTGGCTGCCGCGCCGAGGGGACCCCGGTAAATCAACAGCAACAGCAACATCAGGAACAACAGCAGGAGCAACAGCAACAGCAACAGCAACAGCAACAGCGGGAGCAACAGCGGGAGCAACAGCGAAGCCGGCTGCACAATGACGTCGGCCGCGGCACTCGCTCACCCACTGCAAACCGAGCGCTCATTCCCGCACATCGCGCTGCGCCCAAAGGTGATACCAGCAAAAGCTTTAGACACGAAAAACCCGGCCGAAGCCGGGCTTTTCGTAGGTGCGTCGTGCGCCGGACTAGCGACCGCCGCGCCACTCCGGGACCGGCATCGCGTCCACCGGCACCGTCGGATTGGTTTCTTCCTCGCGCAGATAGGCCGGCAGATCGTCGTCCTGGCGCTTGTGCCCGCGCATGTCGCTCTCGATCTGATAGTTGCGGCGCTGCAGCCAGGCATCGCGGGTCAGCTGGTACTCGTCCGGTGCCTGGTCGCGCAGGCTGTCCAGCGACAGCAACTGCGCCCGCGTGTCCACCAACTGCAGACCCTGCAGGCCGATGCGCACCCGGTCCTCCTCGATCTGCTGCAGCGGCGACAGCGGCGCGTCGCCGACCAGGCCGAACGCATCGCGCACCGTGCGCGGGCCGAACAACGGCAGTTCCAGATAGCGCGAGCGGCGCCAGCCCCACACGCCCAGGGTCTGGCCGAAGTCCTCGCTGCGTCGCGGCAGGTTGGCGTCGGTGGCCGGGTCGAAGATGCCGCCGATGCCCAGCGTGCTGTTGATCAGGAACCGGCTCAGGGTCTGCCCCGCCTGCAGCGGACGGCCCTGCAGCAGCTGGTTGACCATGGTCAGCGGCGAACTGAGGTTGTCGAAGAAGTTGGTCACACCCAGCCGTACCGGCCGCGGCACCACGCTGACGTAGGCACGTGCGAGCGGCCGCGCCACGCTGCGGTCGACCACGTTGTTGAAGGCATGCACCTTGCGGTTGAACTTCTCCCACGGGTCGTAGCTCGGCGGTGCCTGCACGCCTGCCGGCAGGGTCGGATCGGCGACCGGGTTGTACGGGTCGCTGCCGTAGATCGCGGCGTAGTCCGCATCGGCGGACGCGGTCGGGTCCTGCGCGGTCGTCGGGGCCGGCGCCGTCGCGGCTGCCTGCGCCGTATCGGCCGTTGCGGCCGCCGTGTCCACGGGGGCCGGTGCGGGGGCCGGCGTGGCGGCGCCGCTGCCGGCCTGGTCCTGCATGGACATGGCCGGGGCGGGCGGGGCCGCCGGCGGAGGCGGCGGCGTGCGCTTGGGTGCGCCGGCGCAGGCGCCCAGGGCGGCGGCCAGGGTCAGGGAGGTGAGGATACGCAGCACGTTCATGTGTCAGCTCGCCGCAGGGGGAGAGTGGAAGTCCAGGGTCGAGGCCAGCCGGTAGGCGGCGCTCAAGTCGGTCAGGCCGGCCGGGGCGCCATGGATGGCGACCTCGGCCTGGCCCTGGGCGCGCAGGCGCGCGGCGAGTTCGGCGAGCAGCGCCAACCCGGCGCTGTCCACCCGCGACACCGCCTGCAGGTCCAGCGCGCGTGCGCCCGGCAGCGCGCGCAGCGCCGCCGGCCACAGCGCGGTGGCCGCCGCACGGTCGAGCACGCCGCTCAGCGCGAGCGTGTCGCCGTCGCGGCGCACCTGCGGCGCATCACTTGCCACTGTTGCTCGCCGGTGCCGCCTGCAGCGTGCCGTTGCGCAGCTCGGCCGCGACCTCGGCGATCGACTTGTTGCGCAGCGGGGTGTCGAACTGGTTGCGGAAGGTCTGCACGTAGGACACGCCCTCGACCATCACGTCGAAGATCTTCCAGCCCGCGCCGGTGTTGCGCAGCAGGTAGTCCACCGGCACCGGGTCGCCACCGCTGCGCAGCAGCTCGGTCGAGACCTTGACGCCGCGGCCGCCCGGCAGCGGGGTTTCCGACTTCACCCGCACCTGCGGCTTGCCTTCGAAGGTCAGCAGCGAAGTGCCGTAGCGCTGCATCAGGTTGTCGGCCATCGCGTCGCCGAACAGCTTGACGTCGCCGTCGGAGGCGCCGCGGCCGTGCACGCCCAGCACCAAGCGGGCGGCGTAGTCGCGGTCGAAGGTCTTGTTCATCTCGCTGTCGATGAACTGGCGCAGCGCGGTGGGGTTGCTCTTGAACTCGCTGCGGCGCTGCTCCAGCGTGGTCAGGATGCGCGTGCTGTTCTCCAGCACCACCTTGCTGGCCGAACCGGCCTGGGTGGCGGAAGCGGCCGGCGCGGCGGCCTGGGCCAGGGCGGCGGAGGGCGCGGCCACGGCCAGCGCGGCGGCGAGAGCGGCGGAAAGCAGTTTGATCGTCATGGCTTGGGTTCCGTTGCGGGCGTGGTGGGGTCGGCCGAGGGTGCGGCAGCGGGCGTTGCGTTCTTGTCGCCGCCGGCGCTGCCGCCGCCGAACATGTACTTGCCGACCAGCTGGATCAGGTCCACCGCCGGCTGGGTGAAGGCGATTTCCTGGCCGGGCTTGAGCGTGTCCGGGTCGCCGCCGGGCTGCAGGCCGACGTAGCTCTCGCCCAGCAGGCCGCTGGTCAGGATCGCCGCCGAGGTGTCGGCCGGCAGATCCTTGTACTTGTCGTCGATGGACAGGGTGACGACCGAGTCGAACTTGGTCGGGTCCAGGTCGATCTTGGCGACCTGGCCGATGATGACGCCGCCGATCTTCACCGGCGCTTGCGCACGCAGCTGGCCGATCTGCGAGAAGCGCGCGATCAGGTCGTAGCGGTGGCCGCCGAAGCCCCACTGGAGGTTGGTGGACGCCAGCGCCAGCACCAGCAGCGAGGCCAGGCCCAGCAGCAGGAAGGCGCCGACGGCGAACTCGAGACGGGGACCACGGAGAGCCATAACGTGTCTACCTTGTTGATTCAGCGTGGCCGCGGCGCCAGTGCCGCGACCGGGATGTTGCCGCGGAGCTGGCCGTCGCCGGCCGGCTCCGCGTTGGCGCCGCTCAGCGGAACAGCAGCGCCGACATGACGAAATTGAACATCAGCACCAGCAGCGAGGCGTTGACCACGGCGCGGGTGGTGGCCACTGAGGTGCCCTCGATGGTCGGCTCGGCGTGGAAGCCGACATAGGCCGCCACCAGCGCCGCCGTGCCGCCGAACACCGCCGACTTCAGCATCGCCACGCCGAAGTCGTCCCAGAAATCCACGCTGCTCGACAGCGCCGACCAGAACGTGCCGCGGTCCAGGCCGAGCGCGCCCACCGCCTCGAAATAGCTGGCGCTGATCGCCAGGGAGCAGAAGATGCCGGTCAGCAGCGGCACAGTCAGCACCGCCGCCCAGAAGCGCGGCGCCACCGCCTTGGCCACCGGGTCGATCGCCATCAGCTCCAGCGCCTTGATCTGGTCGGTGGCGCGCATCAGGCCCAGTTCGGCGGCGATGGAACTGCCGGCGCGGCCGATGAACAGCAGCGCGGTCAGCACCGGCGCCAGTTCGCGGTACAGCGACAGCCCGAGCAGGGTCGACAGCGCATCGGAGGCGCCGTAGGTCTGCAGCGTGCGGTAGCCCTGCAGGGTCAGCACCAGCCCGACGAAGGCGCCGCCCACGGCGATGATCGGCAGCGAGCGCGCGCCGACCTTGTAGATCTCGCGGATCAGCTCGGCCAGCAGGTCGCGGGTCGGCAGCGAGCCGCGCAGCACGGTCAGGAAGAACAGCCCGGCGCGGCCCAGGGAACGGATCGGGGCAACGATGGCCATCAGGCGGCGCTCCGCGCGCGCTGCGGCGCATCGAACGGGATCGGGCCGTCGGGGCGGCCATGCAGGAACTGCTGCAGCAGCGGATCGGTGCTGGCCTGCAATTCCTGCGGGGTGCCGGCGAAGACCACACCGCCGTTGGCGATGGCCACGGCCTGGTCGCAGATCGGCAGGGTCTCGTGGACGTGGTGGCTGACGATGATGCTGGTCAGGCCCAGGGTGTGGTTGAGGCGCTGGATCAGGCTCATGATCACGCCGGAGGCGATCGGGTCCAGGCCGGTCAGGGGTTCGTCGTAGATCATCAGCGGCGGATCCAGGGCCAGCGCCCGCGCCAGCGCCACGCGGCGCGCCATGCCGCCGGACAGCTCGCGCGGCCAGGCATCGGCGGCGGCCAGCAGGCCGACCGCGTGCAGCTTCAGGGCCACCAGCCGCTGCAGCACCGGCTCGGGCAGGCGGGTGTGGGCGCGCAACGGCAGCGCCACGTTCTCGGCCACGCTCAGGTCGGTGAGCAGGCCATTGCCCTGCAGCAGCACGCCGATGCTCTTGCGGGTCTCGCGCAGCGCGCGGCTGCCGCGCGGCAGCGGCTTGCCGAACACCTCGAGCGTGCCGGCGGCTGGCACCAGTTCGCCGGTCAGCGCCGCCAGCAGCGTGGACTTGCCGCTGCCGGATGGCCCGAGCACGGCGGTGATGCTGCCGCGCGGCACACGCAACGAGACGTCGCGCAGGATCGCGCGGCCGCCGCGGTCGATGCGCACGCCCGACAACTGCACCAGATTGGGTTCGGAAGACGCCATCGCGACCTTTAACGAAAATACAACATAGGATCGATCCGTTCGGCTGAACTTAACCGAACTGGCCCGTGCAGTATTGTGGCACCGCAAGGGCCGGTGTGCGCGCCGGCTTCGCCCTGTTCGTGCAACAGCGTGTCATGCCGCAGCGTCTCTGCGCGGTCCGCGATCGCGCCGGGCGCGTTGTCGCCGCGTGCCGTGTGGACAAATGCCGGCATGTGCTTGTGCGCTTGGCGACGCCACGCGACGATGCCGGCAGGGCGCCCGTGCCGAACCACACCTGGAGTCAAGGATGGAGCTGTTGAGCTTGGAACACTTCGCCGGAAGCGTGAACGAGACGTTCGCGGCGCAGTTGAACGAGGGCGAGGTCGCGTTCGTGCTGGTGGAGGCACGGCCGTTGCCGACGTCTCCCGCGGCGCGGCGCGCCCCGTTCTCGCTGCTGTTCCGCAACGGCTCGGCGTTCCTGTTTCCGCAGCAGACCTACCAGATGCGTCATCCGCGCCTGGGCGAGATCGGCATCTTCCTGGTGCCGGTCGCGCGCGAACGCGACGGCTTCCTGTATCAGGCGGTGTTCAACTGACCCGCGTGCCCGGCCCCGCGCCGGGGCCGTCCCAGCGCATGGCCAGATGGGTCTGGCCGGCTTCGCCGGCGACGAAGCCGAGCCGCGCGTAAAGCCGCTGCGCCTGGGGATTGGCATGCAGCACGTGCAGTGTGAGTGCTCGCCCGTCCGCCTTCGCGAGTGCTTGTGCATGTGCGATCAGCGCGCTGCCGATGCCTTGTCCGCGGCAGGATGGCAGCAGGCTGATATCGACCAGCACGTGCGGATCCACGCTGCGGTCCAGGTACAGCCGACCTAGCCGCCCGCGCGGGTCTTCCACGATCAGGAAGTCGGCGGACGGGAAATGCTGCAGATAGTGCGCATGCTGCAAGGCGAACTGCTGGTCGAGAAAAGCACGCTTGGCCGGTTCCGGCCATGGCACCGCGGCCAGCTCGTCGCGGCGCGTGCTGGCGTACAGGTCGCGCAGCCAGGGCAGGTCGCCCGCGTGCGCGGCGCGCAGCGCCACGCCACGCGTCCGCAGCGCGGCTGGCGCCTCGATGGCCTCGTGCCTGGCGGGAAACGCCGGCACTGGCGCAGCACTGGCCGTGTGGCCGCTCAACTGAAGACGGGGTAGTCCCCGCTGAGCGCGATGCAGAAGTTCACCGCCAGATACGGCTGCCGGTTCTCGTGCGCCAGCCCTTTGCCGGTGGGCATCACCATGGTCGGGGAGAACTGCGTGTTCGGCGCGACGGCCAGGAACGGGCGTTCGCTGGTGCTGTTCAGTGACGACAGGGCGACACCGCTGGCAGGGGTGCCGGTCTTCTTGGCCGGATCCGGTTGCGAGAACGCATTGACGCCGTGCTGGTGCATCGGGATCTGCGTGCTTTGCAGGCTGACGCCCGCCGATCCGAAGTTGCTGCCCAGCGTGTGCGCAGTCAGCCCAGGTCCCGGGCCTTGCTGGCAGCCGGCGCGCGCGGTGAAGTTCGGCAACTGGAACGTGCTGCTGCCATTGCCACCGTAGGCCACGCCGAGCAGCGAATACAGCGCGCTGTTCTGCGTGATCGGCAGGACGGCGCCGTTGCACAGCGCCCAGCCATAGGGGTTGTAGTCGAAGCCGAACAGCTGGATTTCGCCGAGATAGGGTTCGGTCATGAGCGGATTCCTCCGATGCAGCGGATGCGTGCCGCAGCCATGCCGGCGCGGCGCAGGGATCAGGCCTGTTGCGGGAAGATGCCGGTGGTGGCGATGCAGTACTGCACCGTCAGCGTCGGCATGGTGTTGTCGTGCGGCTGGTTGCCACCGGCGAACGAGGTGCTTTGCGTGGACATTGCCAGCGTGGTGGTACCGCTGATGTCGCTGGCATAGAACAAGGCGCCACTCACGGCGGCTGGGAGCAGACCGGCGGGCGCGGTGGCGGTCGCCGCCTCGGTGGTGGCCTGCGCGGTGTGCGTATGTGCCGGCATCTGCAGGTCGGTCAACGTCACCGTCTCGGTGCCGGCCTTTTGGGCGAGCACGTAGTTGCTGAGCCCCGGCCCCTGGCCCTGATGGATCGGCAGGCGACCGCGCAGATCTGGCACCGCGAAGGTGGTGGTGCCATTGCCGCCGTACGCGGTGCCGAGCAGCACATACAACGGTTCGTACTCGGAGATCTGCAGCAGCGAGCCGTCGCACGCCTGCCAGCCCTGGGGTGTGCGGCCGAAGCCGAACATGCGGATTTCGCCAATGAAAGGGGTGCCCATGAGATGCTTCCTGGTCGATGAGGCGCCACGCGCACGGATGCGCGCTGCGCGCCCGAATGCGGATGCGCCTAGCTGCGCGAGGGGAAGATGCCGGACAGCGCGATGCAGAAATTGATCGTGGTGTACGGCTGTACGTTCGGATGCGGCTGGCTGCCGCCGCTGTTGGCGATGGTGGACTGCGACAGCGGTATCGTCGCGCCGGGCGCCGCATACAACGCATGCGGGGTCCCGGTGGACATGTTGTTGTTCGCGAACAGGCGACCGGTCGGCGTGCGGTTGTCGCCGTTGACGCTGCTGCAATCCAGCAGATGGGTATGTGCGGGCAGATTGTCGCCCACCAGGGTCACCGTCTCCGCGCCGGCGGCCTGGCCCATCGGCAACGCAGGCGGCTGCCACGCCGGATCGGCCGACGGCCCATAGCCCATCGGCGTGCGCCCGCGCATGTCGGGCAAGCCGAACGTGGTCTTGCCATCGCCGCCGAAGCGGGTGCTGAGCAGGCTGAACAGCGCCTGGTTCTGATTGATCGGCAGCAATTGCCCGTTGCACTGCGCAAAATACTTCGGCGCAAACGCGAAACCGGTCAGCATGATCTGACCGATGAAGAACTCGCTCATGCGGATCTCCCCCCGGAGTTGATGGCACAGACCTCGTGTCTGGTGCGCATCTACTTAATCACGACTTCGGCGACATGCAAGAGACGATTTCGCTGAACCAGACAGACATGACGCATTTGTTGCTTTACGTCGCCGCCGACTTGCTGTTCCAATGGCCGCGCGACGCGCATGGCCGATGCTTGGGGGGCCAATGTTCTGCGAAGTCCGAGGCACCAGGATGGCTGCCAGCGCCCATTGGGGTGGCGCGTTTTAGGGGAATCGAAATATGTCTACGAATTGCACCGCGTCGAGCGGTATGCGGCTGACGTTGCGTTGGCTGATGGCGCTGCTTTTGCTGGCGATGTCGCAGGTCTGCCTGGCGGCCGGACCCTACTGCACGACGCCTCAGACCGCGACCGTGAACTCGGGTGGCTCGGTGACGTTCGACGTCAGTAACTGCGACGGGCCCTCCAATACCGGCATGAGCGACGGCGCGCAGCCGTCGCACGGTAACTACGTCCTCACCGGCCAGCTCGACGCGGCCGGCACCGAGCGAGTGACCTACACCAACAACGGCGACGGCGCGACCTCGGACTCGTTCTACCTGCTGGACGAGGACAACAACCAGGTCGTCTTCAACATCACCGTCAACCCCTCGCGTACCGCCAGCATCGCGGTCTCGCCGTCCAGCGCCAACGAGGACAGCGGCACGGCCTTCGTCTACACGGTGACGCTGAGCTCGACCACTAGTTCGGCGACCACGGTGAACCTGACCCGCAGCGGCACGGCCACCAGCGGGACCGACTACACCGGCGCGGTCACCAGCGTGGTGGTGCCGGCCAACGCCAGCTCCGCCAGTTTCAGCATCACCCCGGTCGCCGATAGCACGGTGGAAGCCGACGAGACGGTGATCTTCCAGGTGGCCAGCGGTAGCGGCTACTCGATCGGCAACCCGTCCAGCGCCACCGCCACCATCGTCAACGACGACTATCCCTCCGCGAGCATTGCGGTGTCGCCGGCCAGCGTGGCCGAGGATGGCAGCGCCAATCTCGTCTACACCGTCACCCTGAGCCAGGCGTCGCCGTCGGCGCTGTCGATCGGTTTCAACGTGGGCGGCACCGCGACCTCGGGCACCGACTACGCCGCGGTCAACTCGCCGCTGGTGATTGCGGCCGGCCAGACCAGCGGCACCATCACCATCGATCCCACTCCCGATACCACGGTGGAGCCGGACGAGACCGTGGTGATCAGCCTCAACGCGGGCAGCGGCTACACCGTGGGCTCGCCGTCCAGTGCCACCGGCACCATCCTCAACGACGACCAGCCGGCGCTGTCGATCAACGACGTGTCGCAGAACGAAGGCAATGCCGGCAATACCGCGTTCACCTTCACCGTGTCGCTCAGCCAGCCGGCCGGCAGCGGCGGGGTCAGCTTCGACATCGCCACTGCCAACGGCACCGCGACCGCGGGCACCGACTACATCTCCTCCAGCGTGAACGGGCTGACCATTGCGGCCGGCAGCAGCAGCGCCACCTTCACCGTGCAGGTGGTCGGCGACACGCTCAACGAACCGGACGAGACGTTCTTCGTCAACGTCACAAATGTCAGCGGCGCCACGGTGGCCGACGGGCAGGGCCAGGGGACGATCGTCAACGACGACGCGGCGCCGGCGTTGTCGGTCGGCGACGTCAGCGTCAGCGAAGGCAACAGCGGCACCACCACGGCGACGTTCCCCGTCAGCCTTAGCGCCGCCAGCGGCCAGACCGTCACGGTCAATTACGCGACCGCCGACGGCAGCGCCAACGCGGGCAGCGACTACGTCGCCCGCTCCGGCACGCTGACCTTCTCGCCCGGTACCACCGTGCAGAACGTGGCGGTGACCATCAACGGCGACACCACCGTCGAGCCGGACGAAACCTTCACCCTGAATCTGTCCGGTGCCAGCAACGCCACCATCGCCCGCGCCACCGCGACCGGCACGATCCTCAACGACGATGCGACGGTGACCCTGGCGCCGGCATCGCTGCCTGCCGCCACCGCCGGCAGCGCCTACAGCCAGACCGTGCTCGCCAGCGGCGGTACCGCGCCGTACACCTTCTCGCTCACCGCCGGCGCACTACCGGCCGGCTTGACCCTGAGCAGCGCCGGCGTACTGTCCGGCACGCCCACCGCCAGCGGCAGCTTCAACTTCACCCTGTCCGCGACCGATAGCGGCACGCCCACCAGCGGCAGCCGTGCCTACACGCTGACCGTGGCGGCGCCGACGCTGACCCTGCCGGCGACGACGCTGCCCAACGGCACCGCCGGCCAGGCCTACAGCGCGGCGGTCACCCCGGCCAGCGGCGGCATCGCGCCGTACGCCTACACGGTGAGCGCCGGCGCGTTGCCGGCGGGCGTCACCGTCAACGGTGCCAGCGGCGCGCTGAGCGGTACGCCGACCGTGGCCGGCAACTTCAGCTTCACCCTGACCGCGACCGACAGCACCTCCGGCACCGCGGGACAGGCCGCGCGCAGCTACACGCTGGCGATCGTCTCGCCGACCCTGACCGTCGCCCCGTCCACGCTGCCGTCCGGCACCGCGGGCACCGCCTACAGCCAGACGCTGAGCACCAGCGGCGGCACGGCGCCCTACAGCTATGCGCTCAGCTCCGGCACCCTGCCTGCGGGCCTGAGCCTGAGCGGCGCCGGTGTCCTCTCCGGCACGCCGACCGTGGCCGGCAGCTTCACCTTCGTCATCGGCGTCACCGACGCCGGCGGTTTCGGCGGCTCGCATGCCTATACCCTGGCCATCGCCTCGCCGACGCTGGCCATCACCCCGCCGACCTTGCCGGCCGCGGCGATCGGCGCCAGCTACAGCCAGGCGTTGAGCACCAGCGGCGGCACGGCGCCGTACAGCTATGCGCTCACTGCCGGTGCCCTGCCGAGCGGGATGAGCCTGAGCGCCGGCGGCGTGCTGTCCGGCACGCCGACCGTGGCCGGCAATTTCGCGTTCACCGTGCGCGTCACCGACGCCAACGCCTTCACTGCGGCGCAGGCGTTCACCCTGACGGTCGCGTCGCCGACGTTGACCCTGGTGCCGCCGGCACTGCCGGCCGGCACCGCGGGCACGGCCTACAGCCAGGCGCTCAGCGCCACGGGCGGCACCGCGCCGTACAGCTACAGCATCGCCACCGGCGCTTTGCCGGCCGGCCTGAGCCTGAGCGCCGCCGGCGTGCTCTCCGGCACCCCGACCCAGGCGGGCAGCTTCGTCTTCACCGCGACCGTCACCGACAGCACCGCCGGCGTCCCCGGCCAGGCCAGCCGCAGCTACACGCTGAGCATCGCCGCGCCGACCCTGGCCCCGGGTCAGCCGACCCTGCCTGCCGGCACCGCGGGCACGGCGTACAACCAGACCCTCACCACCAGCGGCGGCGCCGCGCCGTACAGCTACAGCGTGGTCAGTGGCGCGTTGCCGACCGGCTTGAGCCTGACCACGGCGGGCGTGCTGTCCGGCACGCCGAGCGCCGCCGGCAGCTTCGCCTTCAGCATCAAGGTGAGCGACGCCAACGGCTTCTCGGCCACGCAGGCCTACACCCTCACCATCGCCTCGGCAGTGCCGGCACCGGTGGCGGCGAACGACACCGGCGCCACCCTGGTGGATACCGCGTTGACCCTGGAGGTGACCGGCAACGACACCGGCAGCATCGACAGCATCGCCGTGGCCACCGCTCCCAGCCATGGCACCGCCACGGTGGATGGCGTGCGCCTGGTGTACACGCCGGCGCCCGGCTATGTGGGTGTGGACAGCGTGCACTACACCGCCGTCGGTGCGGGCGGCAGTTCGGCACCGGCCATCGTCACCATCACCGTCAACGCCCGCCCCATCGCGGCGTCGGCGATGGTGCCGGCGGTGACCGGGCAGGCGCAGACCCTGGACGTCACCCGCAACGCCACCGGCGGCCCGTTCGTGGCCGCTGCCGTGGTCGCGGTGCTGCCGGCCAATGCCGGGACCGCGACGATCACCCGGGCTGCCGCCAAGGCCGCCGGCGTGCCGACGGCGGCGGCGGACGAGGGTCCGGGCTTCATGCTCACCTTCGTGCCGAACCCGGCCTTCTCCGGCAACGCCACGGTGCGTTTCACCCTGTCCAACGCGTACGCGACCTCGGCCGAGGCGGACATCGTGTTCATGATCGCGCCGCGCCCGGATCCGACCCAGGATGCGCAGGTGCGTGGCCTGATCGACGCGCAGGCCGAGTCGACCCGGCGCTTCGCCAAGGCGCAGATCGACAACTTCCAGCGCCGCCTGGAGGCGACCCACCGTGGTGCGCGTGGCTTCGACAACGGCGTGAGCTTCCAGGCCACCTCGCACTGCCGCCAGCGCGACCGCACGCTGCAGAGCGACCGCAACCTCGACGCGCAAGCGTGCGACCCGGCCAACCGCGACCTGCACGACAACGCCATGGATGGCGGCGCCGACACCTCGGCAGCGCCACGCGAGACCGGCACGGCGGCGGGCGACCTCGGCCTGTGGGTGGGCGGTGCGATCCGCTCCGGCAGCCTGGACAAGCAGTCGCAGCGTGCCGGCGTGGATTTCCAGACCGATGGCCTGAGCGTGGGCGCCGACTATCGCGTGTCCCCGTCCTTCGCGCTGGGTGCGGGCGTGGGCTGGGGCCGCGACGACAGCGATGTCGGCCATGACGGCAGCCGCAGCACGTCCACCGCGTACACGCTGGCGCTGTATGCCAGCTATCACCCGGGCCAGACCCTGTTCTTCGACACCCTGGTCGGCTACCAGCTGCTGTCCTACGACCTGCGTCGCTACGTCACCGACAACGGTGCGCTGGCCGAAGGCGACCGCAGCGGCCACCAGTGGATCGCGTCGTTGTCGGCCGGTGCCGACCTGCAGCGCGGCGATTGGCAGATCACCCCGTATGCGCGGGTGGATGCCGCGCGCGCCACGCTCGATGCCTACAGCGAAGCGGCGATGGCGCCGTATGCGTTGCGCTACGAGGACATGGACGTGGCCACCACCACCGGCAACCTCGGCCTGCGCGTGGAATGGCGCCGGCAGATGACCTGGGGGCGGTTGACCCCGCAGTTCCGGCTCGAGTACCAGCACGACTTCCAGGGCCGTGGCGACGCCACGCTGGGTTATGCCGACATCGTCGGCGGCACCCTGTACCGCACCGGGCAGAGCGTGTACGACCGCAACCGGCTGATGCTGGGCGTGGGCGTGGTGTTCAGCACCGACCAGGGCCTGTCCACGCGCGTGGAATACCGCGGCGTGACCGACGGCGACAGCGGCAGCGACCAGACCTGGATGTTCAACGTCGAGAAGAAGTACTGATGCCGTCGCCCCTCTCCTCCCGGGAGAGGGGTTGGGGTGAGGGTGCGGCGCGAAGCGACCCGCGATGCACCCCGCGCAAAAGCGCCGCATGCGCGCATCCGGCACAATGCCCGGCACATGCCTGCCCCGTCCGCGCCCGATTTCCGGCTGTATCCGTCCAACGCGCTGGATACCCTGGCCGCCCTGCTTGCCGAAGAACTGCGCCGGCCGCCGCCGGAGCAGCCCTTGCTGGCGCCGGAGGTGGTGCTGATCCCGCAGGTGGCGATGCGGCGCTGGCTGCAGTCGACCCTGGCCGCGGTGCACGGGGTGGCGGCGAACCTGGAATTCCTCACCCCCGGCGAGTTCGTCGCGCGCGCGCTGGAGCGCAATCTCGGCGCGGCGGCCGACGACCTGGACATGGTGACCATGCACTGGCGCCTGTACGCGGCGCTGCAGGGCGACCTGGGCAGCGACGCGGCGCTGGCGCCGCTGGCCGGCTATCTGGCCGATGGCGATGCGCTCAAGCCGTGGAGCCTGGCCGGCGAGCTGAGCAACGTGTTCGAGAAGTACCAGGCCTGGCGCCGCGACTGGCTGCTGCGCTGGGAAGGCGGCGCCGACCCGGACGATCCGCAGGCGCGGTTGTGGCGGCGCATCGCCAGCGGCCGCGCCTACCGCGCGCGGCGCATCGGCCAGTACCTGGACCGCTACGCGCGTCCCGATGGCCCATTGCCGCAGGGCCTGCCGCGGCGCCTGTTCGCCTTCGCCGTGCTCAACATTTCCCCGGATGTGCTGCGCGTGCTCGCCACGCAGGCGCGCGCCGGCACGCTGCACTTCTACCTGCCGACCCCGGCGCAGGGCTACTGGGGCGATCTGCAGACGCTGTGGCAGCGCCGCCGCGAGGGCGGGGCGGTGGACCTGTTCGCCGAGCACGTGCAGGAGAATCCGCTGCTGCAGGCCTGGGGCGCGGCCGGGCGCGACTTCATGGCGCTGATCGGCGACTACGAGGTGGTGCATCCGCTGGCCGAGATCGCGGTCTACGCCGATCCGCTCGAGTCGGGCCGGCGCGCGCTGGCCGATGGCGGCCTCGGCGACACCCTGCTGCGGCGCATGCAGAGCGACCTGTTCCATCGCCGCGCGCCGGCGCAGCCTGCGCCGCTGGCCGCGGTGGATCCGCACGATCCGAGCCTGCAGGTGCACGCCTGCCACACCCGCCTGCGCGAGCTGCAGGTGCTGCACGATCAACTGCGCGCGCTGCTGGACGACCCGCGCTTCGAGCCGCCGCTGCAGCCGCGCGAGATCGCGGTGCTGTCGCCGGACATCGACCCGTACGTGCCGTACCTGGATGCGGTGTTCGGCGGCCACGGCGGCGACGACGCCTTGCCGTACGCGCTGGCCGACGCCAGCCCGCTGGCCAGCGAGCCGCTGGCCGAGGTGTTCCTGGCGCTGCTGGGCCTGCCGATCGCGCGCTTCGGCCTGCACGAGATCCTGGACCTGCTGGCCAGCGCGCCGATCGCCGAGGCCGCCGGTCTCGACGAGGCCGGGCTGGAACGCCTGCGCAGTTGGCTGCACGCCGCCGGCGCGCGCTGGGGCCTGGACGCGGCGCACCGGCAACGCCACCAGGCGCCGGCCGACGACGCCTACACCTGGCGCTTCGCCCTGGACCGGCTGCTGCTCGGCCACGCCAGCGGCGCCGAGGACGACATCGACGGCGTCGCGCCGTGGCCGCAGCTGGAAGGCAGCGCGCTGGCCGCGCTGGACACGCTGCTGCGCCTGCTGCGCGTGCTCGACCGCCACCAAGCCGCGCTGGCCGAGCCGATGCCGCCGGCGCAGTGGCGTGAAGTGCTGCTGGGCCTGCTCGAGGCGCTGCTGCCGCAGAGCCCGTCGGCGCCGCGCCAGCAGCGCGCGCTGGAGCGGCTGCGCGCGCTGATCGACCAGTTCGCGCGCGACGCCGCCCGCGCCGACTACGCCGAGGCGGTACCGGCCGAGGTGGTGCGCGCGCACTTCGCTGCGGTGCTGGGCGAATCGGACACGCGCGCGCCGCTGCTCACCGGCGGCATCAGCTTCGGCCGCATGGTGCCGATGCGGCTGCTGCCGTTCCGGGTGATCTGCCTGCTGGGCATGAACGACGGCGATTTTCCGCGCCGCGATCCGGCCGCCGGGCTCAACCGCCTCACCGCCGAACTGGGCACCACGCGCCGCCGCCACGGCGACCGCTCGACGCGCGAGGACGACCGCTTCCTGTTCCTGCAGCTGTTCGCCTCGGCGCAGGAGGTGTTCTACCTGAGCTACCTGGGCGCCGACGCGCGCGACGGCAGCGTGCGCGAACCCTCGCCGCTGGTCGGCGAACTGCTGGCCTGCGCTGCCCAGTACCACGCCGACCCGGCCGCGGCCGCGGCGCTGGTGGTGCGGCATCCGTTGCAGCCGTTCGCCGCCGCCGCGTTCGGCGCCCCCGGTGCCGAGGATGCCGACCCGCGCCGTTTCAGCTACCGCCGGCAATGGCGGCCGGCGGTGGACAGCCTGGTCGGCCAGCGCCAGCCGCTGGCGCCATGGATCGACGCGCTGCCGGCCGCCGCCGACGAGGCGCTGCCGGCGCAGCTGTCCATCGACGACCTGCGCCGGCTGCTGGTCGATCCGGCCGGGCAGTTCCTGCGCCAGCGCCTGGGCCTGCGCCTGCCCGATCCGGCGCAGGCCGACAGCGACCTGGAGCCGCTGCTGGCGCCCAGCCGCGGACTCGATCAGTACGGCCTGCAGCAGCAGGTGTTCGAAGCGGTGCTGCGCGAGGACACCGAGGCGCTGTACGAACGCCTGCGTGCCCGCGCGCTGCTGCCGTCCGGGCCGCTGGGCCGGCGCCAGCTCGACGAGCGCGTACGCCAACTGCGCCCGTACGCCGAGGCGTTCCGGCTGTGGCGCGGCAACGACGATCCGCCGCTGGCGCCGCGGCTGCAGGTGGACCTCGACGGCACCGCGCTGCACGGCCGCCTGCCGGGCTGGTACGCGCCCGGCGTGGCGCGGGTGCAGGTGGGCGCCTTGAGCGGGCGCAGCGCGATCCGCCACGGCCTGGAATGGCTGCTGCTGCGCGCCGCCGGCGAACGCGTCCCCTACGTGCGCTTCTTCGACCATGACGACAGCCTCGGCCCGCATCCGATGGACCGCGATCCGCTGCCCGCCATCCAGGCGCAGCAGGCGCTGGGCGCGCTGCTGCAGCTGTACCGGCATGGGCGGCAGGCGCCGCTGGCGTTCGCGCCGTACAGCAGCTGGAAGTACTACCAGGCCGCGCGCGCCGGCGATCTCGACAAGGCGATCAAGGACGCCGCCGCGCAGTGGCAGGCCAGCTTCGGCTGGAGCGAGGCCGACAGCCCGGAACTGCGCCTGGTCGGCCGCGGCCGCGACCCGTTCGCCGACGCGCAGCGCTTCGCCGACTTCGCCGCCACCAGCCAGCGCGTGTTCGGCCTGCTCGAACAGGGCGACGCCGGCCCCGCGCTCGATCCCGACCGGCTGAGCGACAGCTGGCAGCGCTGGCGCGGCACCCAGGAGGACGCCGAATGAGCGCCGCGCCCGACCGCGACCCCTACCTGCAGTTGCCGCTGCACGGCGTGCGCCTGATCGAGGCCAGCGCCGGCACCGGCAAGACCTTCACCCTGGCCACCCTGTTCACCCGCCTGGTGGTCGAACGCGGCCTGCGCCTGGGCCAACTCCTCGCCGTCACCTTCACCGAGGCCGCCACCCAGGAACTGCGCCGGCGCATCCGCGAGCGCCTGGCGCTGGCGGCCAGCCTGGTCCCCGATCCAGACCTCGTAGGAGCGGCTTTAGCCGCGACCGATATCGCGACCGACCCATCGCGCCCAACCCCGCAACAAGACCCGCCCGACGTCGTCCTCACCCGCGACATCCTCACCGCGCACCTGGCCACCGGCAGCGAAACCCCCACCGCCCTGCGCCGCCGCCTGCAGCAGGCCGCCGAGGACATCGACCTCGCCGCCATCTTCACCATCCACGGCTTCTGCGCGCGCGTACTGCGCGAGCATGCGCTGGAAAGCGGCCAGGCCTTCGCCGCGCCGCAACTGCTCACCGACGACCGCGAACTGCTGCACGACGTCGCTGCCGACCTGTGGCGGCAACGCGCCGCCGATCCGGCGATGGCCGAGGACCTGGTGGCGCTGTGGCCGGGCGGGCCGGACGGCATGGCCATCGATCTGCGCGAACTGGTGCGGCATCCGACCCTGCTGCCGGCCGCGCCGGTCTTCGCCGCCGAAGACGGCGACGTGCTGCAACAGGCCGCGCAGCGTGCCGGCGTGGCGCTGGCCGAAGCGTTCCGCACCCACGGCACCGCCTGTTTCGAGGCGATCGCCGCGGCGATGGAGGCCGGCGTGCTGAGCAAGGTCAGCTACAAGCCCGACTGGCTGACCGCGCTGTGGCACTGGCTGGACGCCTTCGCCGCGGCGCCGGCGGCGGACGCGCCGCCGCACCCGAAGCTGGTCAAGCTCACCGCCACTGAACTGGCCGCCGGCACCAACAAGAAGCACGCCGAGCGCACCCCGGCCTCGCCGCTGAGCCACGCCATCGACGGCTACCTGGCCGCATTGGCGCAACTGGCGCAGTGGCGCACGCAACGCCGCATCTGCCTATTGCACGCGCTGCGCGCCGACGCGGCGGAGCGGCTGGCCTATCTCAAGCGCCAGCGCCGCGTGCAGACCTACGACGACCTGGTCGAGGGCGTGGCGCGCGCGCTGGAAGGCCCGCACGGCGCCGCCCTGGCGCAGCGGCTGCGCGCGCAGTACGCGGTGGCCCTGGTCGACGAGTTCCAGGACACCGACGATCGCCAGTGGACGATCTTCCGCAAGGTGTTCGCGCCGGAGACGACCAGCTCCGCCGTGGCGCAGGACGATGCGGCGATCGCGCCATCGCTGTCCGCGCCTGACGACACGCCGCCGCTGCTCGCCCTGATCGGCGACCCCAAGCAGGCCATCTACGGCTTCCGCGGCGGCGACGTGCGCACCTACCTGGCGGCCGCCGCGGATGCCGAACGCGCGCCGCCGCTGGCGCACAACTTCCGCTCGCGCCCCGCGCTGCTGGCGGCGATCGACGCGCTGTACGCGCAAGCCGGCTACGCCGAGGCCTTTCTCACCGACGGCATCGCCTTCCACCCGGTGCAGCCGGGCAGCAAGCGCGTCGATGCCGACCTGCAGCGCAATGGCGCACCGGCCCCGGCGCTGACCGTGTGGCGCGCGCCGGAACCGCCGCCGCCGCCGGCCACCGCCAAGGCGCCCGGAAAACCCAAGCCCTGGAGCGCCGGCCGCGCCCGCGAGCTGTGCACCGCCGCCTGCGTCGCGGCGATCCGCGGCTGGCTGGCAGACGCCCGCGACGGCACCGCCACGTTGCTCGGGCGCCCTGTGCAGGCCGGCGACATCGCCGTGCTGGTGCGCAGCCACGGCGAGGCCACGCGCATCCAGCAGGCGCTGGCCGCCGCCGGCATTCCCGCGGTCGCCGCCGGCCGCCGCAGCCTGTTCGCCACCGACGAGGCGCTGGAACTGCTCGCCCTGCTGCAGGCGCTGCTCGACCCCGGCGACGACGGCCGCCTGCGCGCCGCACTGGCCACCGTGCTGATCGGCGAGGACGCCGCGGCCATCGCCGCACTCGACCACGACGGCGAGCGGCACCGCCGCTGGCAGCAGCAGGCACTGGACTGGCGCGAGCGCTGGCAGCGCGGCGGTCCGCTGGCCCTGATCGGCGACCTCGGCGCCGCGCACGGGCAGCGCCTGCTGGCGCTGGTCGACGGCGAGCGTCGCCTCACCAACTACCTGCAGCTGGCCGAACTGCTGCAGGAAGCCGACACCCGCGCGCTTGGCCCGCACGGCCTGGTCGACTGGCTGACACGGCGCATCGCCAATGCCGACGACAGCGACGAGGCGCAGCAGCTGCGCCTGGAGTCGGATGCGCGCCGCGTGCAGATCGTCACCCTGCACAAGAGCAAGGGCCTGGAGTATCCGCTGGTGTTCCTGCCGTACGCCGGCATCGGCCGCAGCGAGCGCAGCCCCGGGCGGCACTGCGTGGTGCCGGCACCGCAGGGCGGGCGCCAGTTGCAGTGGAACACCGGCCGCAGCGGCGGCGCATCCGATCCGGCCTGGGAGACGGCCGAAGCCGCGTGGAAACAGGAACAGCGCGCCGAGGACGCGCGCCTGCTCTATGTCGGCCTGACCCGCGCCGAACATGCGCTGTGGATCGCCACCGGCGCCTTCCCGCAGCACGAGCGCACCGCGCTGGCGCCGATGCTGTGCGACCTCGACGCCCTGCAGGCCGCCGCCGCGCCCGGCGCCATCGCCCTCGACAGCACCCCGCCGCCGGCGCAGTTGCCGCGGCTGCCGCCCGAGCCGGCGCCGCCGGTACCGCCGGCGCGCGTGCCGCAGCGGCGCGTGCTGCCGGAGTGGTGGGTGTACAGCTTCACCCAGCTGGCCAACGCCGACGCCGGCAGCGACCCGATGGCCAGCGCCACGGTGCCCAGCAGCGGCGGCAGCGACGAACCCGCGGCCAGCGAGCCGGTCAGCGCCGCGGTGGAGGTGGACATGGTCGACCGCCGCTTCGTCGGCAACCGTTTCGGCGTGGCCATGCACGACGTGTTCGAGCGCTGCGATTTCGCCGCCTGGCGCGACTGGCGGCCGGGCCAGCCGGCGCCGGCCGGGCAGGTCACCGCCATCGTCGAAGCGCTGCAGCGCGGCGGCTACGCCGAGGACGAACTGGAAGACGGCACCGCCATGCTCACCGCCCTGGTCGGCCATACCCTCACCGTGGCGCTGCCGGAAGGCACCTGCCTGGCCGCGGTGCCGGAGGAGCAACGGCGCAACGAAATGGAGTTCCACTTCGCCATGCGCCCGACCCGGGTCGACGCACTGCTGGCGCTGCTGCACCGCTTCGGCGTGGCCGGCGAGCGCCAGGCGTTCGGCGCGCGGCAGCGCCTGGAGGGGCTGATGACCGGCCTGATCGACCTCACCTACCACCACGACGGCCGCTGGTACGTGCTCGACTACAAGTCCAACCGCCTGCCGGCCTACGACCCCGACGCCTTGGCGCGGGCGATGGCGCACAGCGAATACACCCTGCAGGCGCTGATCTACACCGTGGCGCTGCACCGCTGGCTGCGCTTCCGCCTGGGCGAGGGCTACGACTACGCCCGCGACTTCGGCGGCGTGCGCTACCTGTTCTGCCGCGGCCTCGACGCCGCCCGCGACCCCTCGCCGGGCGTGTACGCCTGGCGCTTCGACCCGCACCTGATCGAAGGCGTCGACGCCCTCTTCGCCGGCGCCACGCCTGAGCCCCTCTCCCCCCGGGAGAGGGGTTGGGGTGAGGGTCCGTCCGCCCACGGAGCCCCCACCCCGTGAGCCAAGCCACCCACCTCCCCGCCGCCCGCCACCGCATCGTCGCACCGCGCACGCTCAAGCCCCTCTCCCCTCGGGAGAGGGGTTGGGGTGAGGGTGCGTCCGTCCACGGAGCCCCCACCCCGTGAGCCAACCCACCCACCTCCCGGCCGCCCGCCACCGCACGGTCGCCCCGCGCACGCTCAAGCCCCTCTCCCCCCGGGAGAGGGGTTGGGGTGAGGGTGCGTCCGCCCACGGAGTCCCCACCCCGTGAGCCAACCCACCAACCTCCTCGCCACCCTCTACCGCACCGGCACCCTGCGCACGCTGGACCATGCCTTCGCGCACAGCCTGTCCCGCCTCGACCCGGACACGCCCGACCTGGTCCTGGCCGGCGCCGCCCTGGCCTCGCTGGCGGTGGCCAGCGGCCACGCCGGCCTCGACCCGGCGCGCGCCAGCCTCCTGCTCGACAGCCGCGATGCCGCCCCGCCGGCGCTGCCCACCGCAGACGACTGGACCCGCGCCCTGGCCGCCTCGCGCTGGGTCGCGCAACCCACCGCCGAGGACGCCGCCAGTCCCGATTGCCCACTCGTACTCGAACACGGCCTGCTCTACCTGCGCCGCTACCGCGAGTACGAGCGACGCCTGGCCCTGGGCCTGCGCCGCCTCGCCGCGCAGCCGCTGCCGCACAGCGACCTCGCCGCCCTCGCGCCCCTGTTCGCCCAGCTCTTCCCTCTCCCCCCGGGAGAGGGTGCCCGAAGGGCGGGTGAGGGTCCGACCGCCAACGATCCATCGGACCGCCAGGCCCAAGCCGCCGCGCTCGCCCTGCGCCGCGCGTTGCTGCTGGTCACCGGCGGCCCCGGCACCGGCAAGACCACCACCATCGCCCGCCTGCTGCTGCTGCGTCTGGCCCAGGCCCGCGCCGCCGGCCTGCCGCCGCCGCGCATCGCCCTGGCCGCGCCCACCGGCCGCGCCGCCGAGCGCATGGCCGAGAGCCTGCGCGCCGCAGTGGCGCGCGCGCTTGCCGATGGCATCGACCCGGCCCTGGCCGAGGCGCTGCCGGCCGGCGCCAGCACCCTGCATCGCCTGCTCGGCGTCATCCCCGACCTACCGTGCTTCCGTCATGACGCCGACAACCCGCTGCCGTTCGACCTGATCGTGATCGACGAAGCCTCCATGGTCGACCTGCCGCTGATGTGCAAGCTGGTCGACGCCGTGGCCGACGGTGCGCAACTGATCCTGCTCGGCGACGCCGACCAGTTGCCCTCGGTGGAAGCCGGCGACGTGCTCGCCGCGATCCTGCAGGCCGCCGGCCCCGGCGACGCGCTGCAGCCCGACGACGCGCAGGCGCTGCAGCCGCTGCTCGGCCACGGCGCGGTCGCACGCGACCACGGCGGCCTGGCCGGGCACCGTGTGCACCTGCTGCGCGGCTACCGCCAGGCCGAGGACTTCGCCCTGGCGCCCCTGGCCGACGCGGTGCGCAGCGGCGATGCCGACGGCGCGCTGCACCTGCTGCGCGACGGCCAACTCGCCGGCGTGCACTTCCACGCCGGCGTCGACGACGCGCTCGCCGCCGGCGGCGACGCCCTGCTCGCGCACTGGCGCGCCCTCGGCGCCACCGACGATCCGGCGCAGGCCCTGCGCACCGCCGCGCGCCTGCGCCTGCTCACCGCCGTGCGCGCCGGCCCGCAGGGCGCGCGCGGGCTCAACGCCCGCATCGAACAACTGCTGGCCGAGACCGCCAGCGGCGCGCGCCGCCTCGGCGCCGCCGCGCCCTGGTTCCACGGCCGCCTGCTGCTGATCACCGAGAACAGCTACCGCCACGGCCTGTTCAACGGCGACGTCGGCATCTGCTTGAAGGACGCACAGGGCACCCTGGTCGCCTGGTTCGACGGCGCCGGCGACGGCCAAGTCCGCGGCTTCCATCCGGCCGCGCTGCCCGCGCACGAGAGCGCCTTCGCCATGACCGTGCACAAGGCCCAGGGCAGCGAGTTCGACGAAGTCTGGCTGCAATTGCCGGCCCGCGACGCCCGCGTGCTCAGCCGCGAACTGGTCTACACCGGCATCACCCGCGCCCGCCGCGCGCTGCACATCGCCGCCAGCGAACCGGTGCTGCGCGCCGCGCTGGCCCGGCATGCGGCGCGGATCTCGGGGTTGGCGTGGCGGTTGGGTGGAGAGCGCATCGCGGCGTCGTCGGAAGCGGCCGCGCCGGCCGCAGCGCCGATACAGGGATCGCTGTTCTAGCCATCGGTGCGCCATGCGATGATCCGACCACCTTCTCGTGTCCAGCCCGCATGCTCAGGATCGTCTTCGCGCTCGTCGCCTTGCTTGCGTCATTCGCTGGCGTTGCCGGCGAGGCGACCCAGGCACCCGCCAGTGCCCGTCCGGTCGCCGTCCTGCTCATCACCGATCCGTGGGCGATGGTCATTGGCGCGGACACACCGTGGTTCGCGCTCTACGACGATGGCCGCGTCATCTTCGTCGAGAAGACCAACGCGGGCGCGTACACCCACATGACCGCACGTTTGAGCCCGGCGCAGTTGGCCGACGTCGAGGCCACGCTGCGTGGCTTCATCGCGGAACCGGTTCCGAAGAAGATCGACTTGCGACCCAATTGGACAGATCGACCCACGTCGTATCTGTTCCTGGATGTGGATGGACGCAAGCTCATGACCGAGGTGCACGGCCTTGGCCATGCCACCGCGGGCGTCGCCTTGCGCCGCGCAGGCGAGAAGCAGCCCGACGTGTTGCCGGCCAACATCGCCGGCCTGCATCGGTATCTCGCCGACTTCCACGTGGCGAGCGCCACCAAGTGGATTCCCGATCGATTGGAGGTCATGTTCTGGGACTACAGCTATGCCCCCGATGCCTCCATCGTCTGGCCGGCCAGTTGGCCGGGCCTGGAGGATCCCACCACGCTGAAGCGTGGCGATGACTATTCGATCTTCCTGCCGGGCACGCAAGAGCCGGCACTGATCGCCTTCCTTGCACGTCGCAAGAAGAAGGGCGCGATCGCACTTGGCGGCAGGAAATGGGCGGTGGACTACCGGCCCGTGTTTCCGCAGTGGCGGGCCGCGTTTCGTGAACCATAGCGGCATCCACCAGGCGGCCGGATCGTGCTGGCCGCCACGGGCTCCCAGGCAGGCTAGATGGCCATGACCCCGCCATCGACGAACAGCTCGTGCCCGGCGATGAAGCTGGACGCGTCCGAGGCCAGGAACAGCACCGCCTCCGCGATTTCCTCCGCATCGCCCAGCCGTCCGAACGGGATCATCTGCTTGAACGCCGCCTCAGCATCCGCATTGGCTTCCAGATAGGTCTGCATGGCCGGCGTGTGGACCATGCCGGGCGACACCACGTTCACCCGGATGCCGCGGCTTTTCAGGTCGGTCGTCCAGGTGCGCGCGAAGGAGCGGATCGCCGCCTTCGTGGCGCTGTACACGGAGAGCGCGCCGATCCCCTTGCTGCCGGCCACCGAGCCGGCCAGGATCACCGCGCCGCCGGTGGTCATCAGCGGCAGCGCCTTCTGCACGGTGAAGACCGTGCCCTTGATGTTGGTTGCCAGCAGGCGCTCCAGATGCGCGATGTCGATCTCGCCCAGCGCCGCCGACTCGGAAACGCCCGCGTTGGCGAACACCACATCCAGCCAGCCATGGTCCTGCTGGATGCGCGCATAGAGCCGATCCATGTCCTCGGGAACGCCGACATCGCCCTGCACGCCCACCGCGCCGCCGCCGATCTCCGCCACCGCGGTGTCCAGCCGGTCCTGCCGTCGCCCCGTGATGTAGACCTGCGCGCCTTCCTGCGCAAACGCCTTCGCCGTCACCAGGCCGATGCCGTCGGTGCCACCGGTGATCGCGACTACCTTGCCCTCGAACCGCTTGTCCATCTCGCTTCCCTTGGTAAGTGGAGGATTGCTCCACTTACTATACGGAGGTAGCCTCCGTTTCCACAAGCCGCCTCGGAACACCCCGTTGACCACCGACACCCCCCTGCGCGCCGATGCCCAGCGAAACCGCGAGCGCTTGCTCGCGGCGGCCGAGGAGGTGTTCCTGGAGCGCGGTGCCGAGGCGTCGATGGAAGACGTCGCCAAGCGCGCCGGCGTGGGCATCGGCACGCTCTATCGGCGCTTCCCCACGCGCGAGTCCTTGTTCGCCGCGGCCTACAGCGGCCGTTTCCTGTCGCTGGCCGCGGCCAGCCACGCGCGCGCCAGCACGCTCGATGCGTTGGCCGCACTGCGCGCGTATCTCGAGGACTTGGCGCTGCACACCAGCGTCTACCGCGGCCTGGCCGCGTCGCTCGGCGCGGTGCTGCAGAGCGGCACGCCGGGGTGTGAGGCCGTCAGCAAGGAAGGACAGCAGCTGTTGCGGCGCGCGCAGAAGAGCGGCGTCGTGCGGCGCGATGTTTCGTTCGACGATCTCGTGGTCGTCGCCACCGCGACCTCCCTGGGCACCGAGCAACTCGGCTCGCCGAAAACGCGGATTGCGCACCTGATTGGGTTGTTCGTGGACGGCATTGCGGCGCCCGCGCCGCGCGCCTAGCCGATGAATCCGCGGCGCGCAGGCAGGGCTTCAGCGATGCTGCCGGTGCGATGCGCGAGGCCCATCCGCAAGCCGGCAAGAACTTCAGATATCCGCACTCGCGCGCGCCAGGCGCTGCATCGAATGCAAGCGAAACCGTGCTGCGCGCCGCGCTGGCGCGGCCCGCAGTGCGGATCTCACGGTAGGCGTCGTGTCATCGGAAACGACGCACGCCGGCGCCGCGTTTACTTGGCAGGAACCCGCTGGTACTCGTCGCTGCCGGTATTGAGGTGCCCATCGGCCTCGTCGATGGCGAAGTTCACTGTCTCGCCGTCGTTGGTCACCTGCAGCACACCGTCCTTGTAGATGGCCGGGTAGCTCTCGGTCTTGGGCTTGCGGCTGAAGAAGCGCGGCGTGGTGTTGCGCACCATGAACGACTCCCCGTTGCGCTCGATGTCCATCGTGTCGTCCTTCGACTCCACGTTGACCCAGTGGCCGACGAACTTCTCGCCCTCCACCCGGGCGCAGCCGGTCACCAGCATCGCCGCGGCCAGCGCCGCCCCCATCCACTTCGTCATGTCCCCGCCTCCGGTGTTGGAATCGGGGCGAGGATGCGGTGGGTTTGATGTATGGGAGGTCAAGAGTGGGGAGGAGTGCCCCATCGTGCGCAGGCTCGCCCCAATCCGCCGCCGCGTCGCGTTATTGGCGTGCTTCCAACACTTGAGCAGGGGGGCCTTGCGCAGCGCCGTAACGGATTGCGTCGTATGACGGGCGCCGTTATGGTCGCTGGATGACGTCGCCATCGCCGACCCACCAATTCAGGCATCCCGTCATGGCCTCTTTGCCCAACATCCATCCTGGCGACGTGCTGCGCGACGAGTTCCTCGTCCCGCTGGGCATTAGCCAGAACGCACTTGCCCGCGTCACCGGCGTGCCGCCGCGCCGGATCAACGAAATCGTGCTGGGCAAGCGAGGCATCACCGCCGACACCGCCGTGCGCCTGGCTGCGGCGTTGGGCACGACCGAACGCTTTTGGCTGAGTCTGCAGGCGGACTACGAACTGGAAGAGGCGCATCGCTTGCTTGGTGACTTTCCGGAGCGGATCAAGCGGCTGGTACCAAGGGGTTCTTCCGTCACCAACGTGGAGTCTGTCACCCTGGCGCGCGCCAATCTTTCTGAACTGGCCGACCAAGCGAAGACCGGCGCCGAGAAGATCATCACCAAGAACGGCGAGAGCCACGTCGCGCTGATCGACGCCGACCGGCTGGACTACTACCACCGGCTCGAGCGCGAGCGGATCCACCTGCTGTTGCTCGACGATGCGAAGCGCGGCTTGGCCGACATCGCCGCCGGCCGCACGGTCGATGCCGATGCCGCCATCGGCAAACTGCAGCGGCGGCGCGCGGCGATCAAGACACCCGACGGAGTAAGCCCAGGCAAGCGCGCGGCCAAGAAGCGGGGTTGACCGTTGCATCGCGTCGAACTGACGGAGAGCTTCCTCGCGAGCCCCGACGCGACCGAAACGTTTCTGCTGGACGCCGATGCCGCTGCGGCCTTCGATGACCTGCTCGCCGAATTGCGGGCGACCGTGATCCCGAACCTGCAGCGTTTCCCGCGCATCGGCCGGTCCTACCTGGACACTCCGCCTCAATCGGCCGAGGCGCTGGCGCAACTGGCCGCATTGCCGGCGGGAGCCCCAGATGCGTTGCGCATCTACCTGCACGGCGACTACCTGACGATGTACACGGCGGTGGAGGCATCCGCCACCGTGTATCTGCTCTCCATTCGCCACCACCGACAGCTTTCGTTCGATCTCGCTGGGCTGTGGAGCTGTGGGTGAGGATGCAAATAGTGCACTCCGCTTACTGTTTCCGCGATCTTGATCATCCACGACTCAGTACGTTGCTGAGGCGAGCACTTAGGCGGGGAGCATAGTCTGTATGAATAGCCTCCGACCCTGTGCTCCTACTCTGCGCCTTGTGCTGATTTAATGATTAGGTCCTTTAAGCCCTCGATTACCGACCTCACCGGCTCCAATAAATCAGGATCTTGCTGAGACTGCTCTATGAGCCAGTCCACAAATAGATCCTTACTTTCGGGAGTTGGAGCCAAAAAATAGTAGCTTTCTTCGCTATCGTCTTGTAAAGATCCGGCAATTTTAGGAAAAATGGACGTATCTAACAATTCTTTGAATGGCGTGGGTGATCTTTTATAATTGTTCTCCGCACGAATTCGAGTGCTTGCTGGGAAAATATTCTCAAGAGTTGCCGGCCAACTCTGCGCAGGGATTCCTTTTGAGGACATTAGAGAGATGAATTCATCATTTGCAGCAAGTCGACACCAGAATGTTCTGTTAGAATTGTGTTGTTTCCAAACTCCACCTCTATCGGTAAGTTTTCCGTCTTTTCTTAGGTCTCGGCCGTCTCTATCATTATCTACAAGGACATATATTTTTCTTCCCGGAACAAGGCTATTAAGAACCAACCCATCACTTGCTAAGCTCTCCATTTTCGTGGTTCCTTGGCAAGACTGGATAGATGGGGCTGCCACATCTTTGGCGAAAATACTCCAAGCATGTTCCATCAATCTTGCATCTGACGCACCCTCTACAAATAGTATTGGTGCTGCGGCTGCTTCCATTTGACGCGTTAGATCAGCTTCGTCAGATTTTAATTTTTCAATTTGCTTGGATACCTCCTCTAGGTGTGCGCCCATGATGGCTAGATGTGGGGTTTCACCCATGAGCTCACCAGGCAGGCTTCCAGGCTCCAAACCACTTATCTCAAGTACAGAGGAGCAAGGCTTGTTGAGATTTTCAGGTATTCTCTTAAAGATAAAGAATCTCTTGATGTCAGGGCTCTGTTGCCTGAAAAATGCAGGACTGTGGCTGGTTACGAAAATTTGCTTTTTTGAGCTATTCCCATATTTCTTGAACTCGTCTGCTTCTTCAATGGCGCTAGCAAGTTCAAGCGAGTTCTCTGGCTCTTCGAAGCCCCAAACATGGTAGTCTTCTTTGCCGTGGTCGGAGAGGAAGTTTAAGACGGCAGGAATGTGCCTAACTTGTATTCCGTCGCCCCTCTGCGTCGTAAGAGAAAATATATCTCCATGCTCGTCGGTTGTGCCGAAATCGAGCGATTTAAAGAGATTGGTTAGGTCTGTAGGAGGGGCTATGACGCTATCTAGATTGAGGGTGGACTTTAGGTAATCGCTGAGATTTTCAGTTTCGTCTCGAATTGCATTGGAAAAAGGACCTAAAGATTCTCTGAAGCTCGCTTTGTTCGAAAGAATGCTGTAAACATTACCGAGAAGATGCTCAAAAATTCTCCTGTCTTTGATCGCTGGGATATAATGAAATCTGACGTTGTTGAGAAATCTTGTGAGATAGTGCCGTTTGTTCTGTGCGACGGAACTTTCTAGGTTCGGCTCCTCTTGATTAAGTGTGCTCCACTGCTTCTTAACCCAAAAAACTTCTCCAAGAGAATTCTTCCAGCTACTGGGGGCGATGAACCATATCTTTATGTACGCGAACTTTCGGGCGCCTTTACTTATATCAGTCTCGCTTCTTCTTGCTAGATTAAAGTCTGTGGAAAAATTAAATGGCGTTCCTGGGTTGGTTTGAGATTCAAAAAATAAGTTAAGAGCTCTGAGAAAATTGCTTTTTCCAGAGTCATTCCTTCCAAAGAGGATTGTTATATCTTTGAGGTCATTTAGTGATTCTTTGTATATCGATCGGAAGTATGCTATCTCGATCGCTGTAATTAGTTTCATAATCAACCTGTTGGGCTGGAGGTAGACAGTGGAAAAAGAAAAGGTGGAGCCAATTTCACTCCCAAGCGACTCAGAGCGTTAACGTATAGTCCTGCAGTGCGGGAACTGGCTGCAGCCAAGAAATATCTCTCCGGTGCGCTTGTTTGTTCGTTGCACCAGCGTGCTACCGCAGCGCTCACAATAGGGCTCCACTGCGGCCATGATCGGCTTAGCCATGAGTGCTTGCGCAATACGCAGTGAAGGTAAAGGAGTGGATGGTTCGGCCGCCTGCTGCCGTGCTGCCCGAACTATCTGAATCATCTGTGCACCGCTGATCAATTGAATCGCCTTGCCACGTACAAACCGTTCCGCATCATTCGTATAGCTGCCCACACAAACAATCTTCACCGCATCGGCTTGGTGATGCGCCATCAATCCAAACATCTCGCGCACGACGCTGACGCCGACCTGCTGCCGCTTCCATTGCTTGCATTGCACCAGCGTGCGGCGGCCATCCTTACGCAGTATCAGGTCGATGCCGCCGTCGGCACCGCCGAGGCCGGTTTCTTCTACCGCGTAGCCTTGGCGGCGGAAGGCTTCGCCGACCACGAGTTCGAACTGGCGCCAGCCGCCGGCGGCCAGGCTTTCCAGGGTGGTGCGGGTGTCCAGCAGGCGGCGGCGATGCCGCGCCTTGAGGAACGAGGCGAGCGCTGCGATCCAGCAGAGCAGCAGCAGGATCCACGCCAGGGGAGCCAATGCGCCTTCCGCTTGCTGGGCGATGGCCTGCGACAGCGCGCCGTCGTGGCGGGAGAACCACCAGGGGATACCGTCGCGCGCGGCGAGGAAGCCGGCGATCCCGGCCGCGATCCCCAACGGCCACGGCAACGCCGCCAGTGCGTCGAGTCCTGTCTTTCCCCGTTTGCGTCCCATGCGACCCCCGTCCCTGGATCGACCATAGTCCTGTGCGCGGGCGATGTCTGTACTGTTAACTGCGTCGTCTACAAATCGAGACGTGATTCCCTCTATCGGCTGCAGCGTCGGTTTCGTAGCTGGCCCCGGGCCGCCTGCGTCGATCCGCCATGCGGCGCTTGCCACTGCGCGCTCGCTGACATGCCCGCCCGCCGCTCGTCGCATCCTCCCGTAGAGCTAAGACGTCCATGCTAGCGTCGCGCTGCCGAGGGTCCGGTGCAGCGTGGGGCAGGGAATGAACAGCGAGCCGACGAGGCCCAAACTCGGGCCGCCACCGCGCATCCGCCGAGCCGTACGCCTGGCCTGGTGGCTGCTCTGGCTCGCCCTGGCCCTGTTCGCCACGGAGTTCGTGCACTCGGTGTATCTGAAGTACGCCTCGCTGCAGTCGCCGGCCTATGCGATGTTCCTGACCCGCCGCGGGTGGCTGTGGTGCCATCTCGGTGGCGGGGCGGTCGGCCTGTTGCTGGGGGCGCTGCAGTTCGCGACGCAGCGGTGGCGGCGCTGGCCGCGGCTGCATCGTTGGGTGGGGCGGGTGTATTTCGCGGGGATGGTGGTGGCGATGGTCGGGGCGGTCGGCCTGATCGCGACGTCGCCGGCGCCGCCTGCGATCCGGGTGGCGTTCGCGGCCACGGCGCTGGCGTGGCTGGTCACCGGGTCGGTGGGGCTGATGGCGATCTGGCGCGGACAGGTGCTGCGGCACCAGCGCTGGATGGTGCGCGCTTATCTGGCGACGCTGGCACCGGTGGTGTTCCGCTTGGCGCTGCCGTCGGCAATCAGCCTGGGCCTGGCGCCGTCGCCGGGCTTGATCGCGCTGCTGCTGTGGGCGAGCTGGGTGGTGCCGTTGTCGGTGTATGGCGTAGGCCGGGCGGTCGCCGATGCGCGGGATCGGCGCAAGCAGGGGTCGATGCTGCTGCGCGGCGCCGGTCTCGGCACGGGGTGATGACGGGCGTGGGGGACGATGCGCCGGCTTGCGACTCGGGCGCTGGCCTCGCCTCGCCGATCTGCGTTGATGCGGATGTCCGAGTCAGTTGTGGCCCCAGCGTCGGCGTCTCTGCTTTGGCGTCGCCAAGCACAACGCGCCGTCATCGCCGCCGCCAACCTCGCCGCGGGACGCCGGCACGTGCGCGGCTCGCACCACACAGAAAAACGCCGCCACGCCTGCGCCCAGGCGTGGCAGCCAGCGGGACGGACGTTCGCAGGCGCCGGGGGAGGAGTGCGCCTGCGCTGTCGTCCGCCGCGACCTCAGCGAAGCTTGTCGAACAGTTGCTGGCGCACGGCGATGGTGCAGGCTTCTTTGGTGAACAGGTGTTCCAGCGCGCTGTTGTCGCTGGGCTTGCCGGTGCCCAGGTCGAGCACGGTCGCCTGGTTGCTGCCGCGGGCCTTGAACGCGGCGACGGCGGTGGTGGCGTTCTTCATCGGTACGGTGGCGTCGTTGTCCGAGCCGCACAGCAGGGTCGGGGTGCGCGGCGCCCAGTCGAGCAGGTCGTTGCGCTCCAGGTCGCGCAGGAACGGATCGTTGGCGTTGCTGGCGAAGTCCTTGTAGAAGCCGGGCTGGAAGTACTGGCGGATCTTGTCCACACCCGGCAAGGTGTCGCCGAGCACCAGGTCGGTCAGGCTCTGGTTGCCGGGGAACAGTGCCTCCACCTGCTTGGCCCAGGGATCCTGGAATACCTGCGACGGGTCGAGGTAGATGTTCTTGTAGGTGCGCTGCATGCCGATGATGGCGTAGCTGGCCAGCACGATGCCGAAGGTGTTCTCGCCCACGGCGTTGTGGCCGCTCCAGCTGTCGCGGAAGGTCTGGCTGAGTGCGTACGGGCCGGAGATCGGCGCGCTGGCGACCAGGTTGAACTCGTTGGACAGGTGCGCTTCGATCTCGCGCTGGGTGGCCATGGCGGCATGCCCGCCCTGCGAGTAGCCGGTCAGCATGACCTTGCCCGACAGCGGGGTGTTGAGCCGCTGCAGCACCTGGCGCGCGGCGCGCAGGGCATCGATGGTGGCGCTGGCCTCGGACGCGGCGTGCAGGTAGGGGTGGAATGCATAGGTGGAGCGGCCGATGCCCAGGTAGTCGCTGCTCACCACCACGTAGCCCTGGGTGGCGAGGTGGGTGACCATGGTCTCGTCGCCCTTGGCGTCGCGGATCTCCTTGGCCTGTTCGGCGCGACGCTGCGACTCGGTGCCCTGGCTGTAGCTCACCAGCGGGTACGGCCCGGGGCACTGGCTGCCGCCCGGCACCAGCAGCGCGGCCGAGGCGGTGGTGGGTTCGCCATTGACGCCGATGGTGGCGTAGGTGAACTCGGCCACGCGCACGTCGCACTTGGCCTGGTCGGGGGATTGGTCGTTGGCCAGCAGCGTGCCGATCGCCTGGCGGGTATAGCTGGTCAGGACATTGCTGTTGAGCACGGTGCCGCGTGCCGGTGCCGCCGTGGCGGCGATGGGCAACAACGCGCCCGCGATGCCGATGAGGGAAAGTGCGCGCAGCGCCAGCCGATTCCGCTGTGTGGCCATGGAAACATCCTCGCAATGATGCCCGGTCGCCCGGGGGTGGGGGAGGGCGCAGACGCTACTATGTCGTTCGCATTATTTTTGCGACACGACGAGATAATGTTTATCCACGGTATTGATTCGCGTTGCACGCGACGGCATTGCGCGACACATCGCGCTGGAAAACCCAGCGATGCATCGGTATCGCGGCGTGCAGTGCGCCACAATGGCGAAAAGGAAAGAATCAAAAATCCGCATGATGTCGCTGGAATCCGGCCGAATTCGGCGGTTCCGGCAGGTCGCGTGCACGACACAGGCATTTGTCTACGTTTCTGAATCTGACTTTTCAGAAGTAAATAGTCGTGGTTTTAAGATAATCAGGACGCGATACGCAATCATCGTGTGTGCCGTGTCGATGGTTGTCCGCGGCCGGGCGCGGAGCGGACGCTGCCGGGACAGCAGCAGGACACCGTCGATGGCGAGCAGGTCACGGCGCGCCAGGTTCGTTGCTAGCGCGGTCGTCGGAGAGGGCGCACGCAACAAAAAGCCGGCGGATCCTGCGGGATCGCGCCGGCTGCGGTCGCCGTGGCGGGGCCGCGGGCGCGGGCCCGCGGCTGCGTGTCAGCGCACCTGGTACAGCACGGTGGCACCGGGCTTGGGCTCGAACGCCGGCACCGTGCGCTGCTTCAGCGGCGTGCCCTTGGCGTCCCACACCAGGGTGTCGGACGGGTACTCGTCCTTGCGGGTCATCGCGTCGATCTGTTTGACGATCACGCTGGAGCCGGCGGCGACCTCGGGGTTCCAGGCGAACACGCCGAGCCTGCCGTAGAACACGGCCGGCGCGTCGGCGTCCAGGCGCCGGTCCGGGCATAGCACCAGGCCGCGGTCGAGCATCACCCGCAGTGCGCCCACCGGCACGGCCTTCACCGTCGGCGCCGTGCGCTCGGTGCTGTGGCCGGGGCAGACGTTGGCCGAGCGGGTCAGCACGTCCTCAGCCACCTGCCGGTCGGACTGGGCCAGCGCGGGCAGGGCGGCGGCGGCGAGGGCGAGCGGTGCGAGGGGGAATTTCCAGGGCATGTCGAGACTCCTTCAATGGAGGAAAGACGCCGGGCCGGGCGGTGGCTGTAAAGCGGGGGACAGGCGGCCGCGGCGGCGCGGGCCGACTCTAGCAATGCGGCCTGCGGCGAATGCAAAGCGGGCGTGAGGGTGTGGGGTGGTGTTGCACGGAGCGGGGGTTGATGCGGCCTTCGCTTCGCATCGTCCGGGTCGCGGCTGAAACCGCTCCGACGGTCGGCCAATTGCTGGTCTGATGTGCAAACAGGTGCCGTAGCACGGTGGCCATTGTTTTGTGGGGGATCCGGTCCTGACTGCAATGCGATCGCATGCGCCGATGGCTTCACTCGTCGCGGCTGAAGCCGCTCCTACAAGGGGGCAATCCGTGTCGCCTGTGCAAGTGCTGCGCAACAGCGCTGAACGTTGGTAAATGCTGTTGTGGGAGGGACTTCAGTCCCGACTGCAAAGAGGCCGGCTGTGCCGATGGCTTCGCTTGTCGCGGCTGAAGCCGCTTCTACGGAGGCGGAGTGCTTGTACGGAGGTGGAACGCTTGTCTGCTGTGGGAATGCTGCCGGCAATGCTGACAGATGGTCACCCCTTGTGGGAGGGACTTCAGTCCCGACTGCACTGAGGTCGGTTGCGGCGGTGACTTCGCTGGTCGCGGCTGAAGCCGCTCCTACGGAGGCGGAGTGCTTGTACGGAGGCGGAATGCTTGTCTGCTGTGGGAGTGCTGCAGGCAGTGCTGACAGATGGTCGCTCCTTGTGGGAGGGACTTCAGTCCCGACTGCACGAAGGTGGACGCACCGACAGCCCGCGCACGCCGGCTCAGCGATACGGCCCCGGCCCGCGCCAGACCAGTTCGCCCTGGTGGTAGACCTGCAGCATGGTGATGACCTGGCGGGCGTCGCCGATGCTCTTGAGTTCGGGCGAGTCCGGCGGCAGGGCGCGGCACTTGCCGGAGCCGCGGGTCAGGGCGATCTCCAGCGGGCAGACCATGCGGTACTCGGTGCCGGGCAGCAGGATGAACATCTCTTTCATGCCCTGCTGCTGCCAGGTGCGCAGCTGGCTCTCGCTGCCCAGGTCGTAATAGACCAGGTAGCCGCCGACCTCCAGGCTGGGTTGGGCCGCGTCCATGTCGTGGCGGTTGCCGCGGCTGCCGGGGCCGGCTGCCAGGCCGCTGTTGTCGGGCGCGGTGTCGGTGTCGAGCGCGCCGGGCGGGCGCCCGGTCCAGGTCTCCGGGCGCCGCTCGGTCGGCGGCGGCGGACTGCTGTCGGCGGTCTGCGCCGGACTCGGCGCCGGGGCATCCGCGGGCGGGGTGGGGGCCGGCGGCGCCGGGCGTGGCTGCCGCACCGGGGCCGGCCGCGGGGTGTCGGCCGCTTTCGGCGTGTCGGCACGATCGGGCGGGGGCACCGGGTCGTCGGACTGCGCGACCAGGGTGGATTGCACGGTGGTGGTGGCCCGCGCGTGCTTGGGCGCGGCGGACGCCGGCGGCGGACTGGGCTTGGGCGGCAGCGGCTTCACCGGCTTGTCGCTTTCGCTGAGGAAGTCCACGCGGATGCGGCTGCCGCCAGCCGCGCCCTGCGGCGTGGACATGGTGGGCTTGGCCGCATACAGCAGGGCGAGCGCCATCAGCACGTGCAGCAGTGCGCTGAGCAGCCAGGCGATCCAGCGCTGCCAGCGTTCGCTGCGGGTCTCGGCCGCGGCGGGCGCGCGGTTGGGCGCGCGGCTCATGCCGTCGCGGCGGCGTCGGGGGAGCCAGCCTTCATGCGGTTCCGGGGAGGGGACAAACGTGGGAGGCCGCCATCGTACCGCCTGCGCCCGCGCCGGCCATGGCAGCCGCTGCAATGGCCGGCATCGGCCGACACCTGGCGTTCACCCGCCGCGCGGCCGGCGGGCGTTCGGCAGGTGCCCGTGCGTCATCCGCTGCCGGCAGGGGCGCGCCCGGTGCCACGCGCGGCGCGGCACCGGGCACCAGGATCAGACGTAGGCGCCCACCTTGAACACTTCCACCGCCTGGGTCAGCTGCGCCGACTGCTCCTCCAGCGAGCGCGCCGCGGTGCTGGCCTCTTCCACCAGCGCCACGTTCTGCTGGGTGGTCTCGTCCATGCGCGCGATGGTCTGGTTGACCTGGGCGATGCCGTTGGCCTGCTCGTGCGAGGCGGCGGAGATCTGCCCCATGAGGTCGGTGACGTGCTGCACGCTGGCCACCACCTGGTCCATGGTGGCACCGGCCTGGTGCACCAGCGTGGCGCCGTGGGCCACACGTTGCACCGAGTCGTCGATCAGGGTCTTGATCTCCTTGGCGGCGCCGGCCGAGCGGTGCGCGAGCGTGCCGACCTCGGCGGCCACCACCGCGAAGCCCTTGCCCTGCTCGCCGGCACGCGCGGCTTCCACCGCGGCGTTGAGGGCGAGGATGTTGGTCTGGAAGGCGATGCCGTCGATCACCGCGATGATGTCGGCGATGCGCTTGGAGGCGGCCTGGATGCCGGTCATGGTCTCCACCACCTGGCCGACCACGTCGCGGCCTTCGCTGGCCACGCCGGCCGCGCCCAGCGCCAGCTGGTTGGCGCGCTGGGCGTGCTCGGCGTTCTGCTTCACCGTGGACGTCAGCTCCTCCATCGAGGCGGCGGTCTCTTCCAGGCTGGCCGCCTGCTGCTCGCTGCGCTTGGCCAGCTCCTGGTTGCCGCTGGCGATGTCCTCGGCGGCGAAGCCGATGCTGTTGGTGGTGCGCTGGATGTGCGCGACGATGTCGGTGAGGCGGTGCACGGTGCTGTTGGCGTCGTCGCGCATGGCCGCGAACACGCCGTGGAAGTTGCCGCGCATGCGCACGGTGAGGTCGCCGTCGGCGATGCAGCGCAGCAGCGCCGAGAACTTGCCCAGGTTGGCGTCGGCGGTGGCCATCATGGTGTCGAGGTTCTCGACCATGGTGCGGAAGGCGTGCTCGAACTGCTCCGGCTGGCCGCGGTGGGCGAAGTTGCCGGCGCACGCGGCTTCGGCCAGGGTCTGGATCTGCACGTTGATGGCGTGCAGGTTCTGCTTGACCTGCTGCATCGCCGCGGTGATCGCGGCTTTCTCGCCGGGGTAGTGGGCGATGTCCTGGCTGAGGTCGCCGATGGCGTAGCGGCCCATCACCTCGGTGATGCGCAGCTGGGTCTGCACGTGCGCATCCACCAGCGCATTGGTGTCGGCGACCATGCGCCCGTACTCGCCGGGGAAGCGCTGCGCGTCCATGCGGTAGCTGATGGCGCCGGCGTCGTGGCGCGCGGCCATCTCGCGCTGCGCGGAAATCACCTCGTGCAGGCGCCGCTGCATCTGCTGCATGGCGCGCAGCAACTGCCCGGCCTCGTCGTGGGTGGTGGCGATGTCCGGGCTGCTCAGGTCGCCGGCACCGATGCGCTCGGCCAGGCCCAGCGCCTGCCGCAGCGGCCGGACCACGCGGCGGGTAAGCAACAGCGCGATCAGCGTGCCCAGCAGCAGCGCCAGCACGGTGCAGCCGATCATCAGCAGCGCGAAGCCGCGCGCGGTGTCCATCGCCTCCTTGGCGGCCTGGCGGTTCTTGGCTTCCTGCAGGTCAATGAAGGCGTTGATGCTGGCCAGCCAGTCGACGAAGGCCGGGCGCGCCTGCTGCAGCAGCAGCGCCTGCGCCTGCACGGTGTCGCCGGCATCGCGCAACTGGCGCACCTGTGCGATCAGCGGCATGGTGCGCGCTTCGATGCCTTGGATCCGCTGCAGGATGGCGTTCTCCTGGGCATCGCTGGAGGCGGCGAGCAGGGCGTCGAGCGGCTGCGCGGCGCGCGCATAGTCGCCGGCCAGCTTGTCGATGGTCTGCTCGGTCGCCTGGCGGCTGGCCGGGTCGTCCAGCAGCACCACGTCGCGCAGGGCGATGGCGCGGTCGTGCACGCTGCCGCGGAAGTTGATCGCGTAGCGCTGCTTGACGCTGTTGACCTCGTTGATTGCGGTCAGCCGCCGGTCGATGCTGTGCACGCGCTGGATGCCGACCACGGTGAGCAGGACCATCAGCACGATGAGGGTGAGGAAGCCGAGCGCGAGGCGCTGGCCGATGCGCAGATGCGAGAAGACGTGCATGGGATCGGGGGAATGGGGGAGGGAAGAGGGATCGACGGTGGGTGACGGCGGACGGGCAGGCAGGTTGCCTGCGCCCGCGTGACGCGCGCATGGCGCAGGGCCCCCGGGCCGGCGCATGGATAGCGGCGATGCCGAGGCGATCTGAAGGGATGGGGCCATGGCGCCGGCGGCGCGGTGCGGGGAACGTGACGCGGTAGTGCCTGCCGCGGCGTTGGCCCTGCCCACGTCAGGCAGGATGCGGCGTGGCGGCGATCGGCTCGGCGCGGATCGCGCCGCCACACCGCCGCGCGCAGTGCAGCATGGCCCGGCCCTTGCCCGGTGCTATGGTCCGCGCATGACCGGTGCCGCCGACCCGATCCGCTTCCAGGCGACCTTGCTGCGTCCGGCGGTGCCGCCGGATGCGCCCTGGTGTTTCCTGCTGTTGCCCGCGGCGGCCAGCGCCGCCCTGCCGACGCGCGGCCTGGCCAGCGTGGAGGGCCTGTTCGCCGGGCATCCGTTCCAGGCCACGCTGCAGCCGGACGGCCACGGCGGCCACTGGTTGCGCGTGGAGCCGGCCTTACGCGCGGCCGCGGGCGTGGACCCCGGCGCCACGGTAACGCTGGCGATCGCGCCGGTAGCGGTGGAACCGGAACCGGCCGTGCCCGAGGACCTGGCGCGCGCGCTGGCCGCGCATCCGCCGGCGCGCGCGGCCTGGGACACGCTGACCGCGGTAGCGCGGCGCGACTGGATCTTCTGGATCGGCACGGGCAAGCAGGCGCCGACGCGGGCCAGGCGCATCGCCAGCAGCTGCGACATGCTCGCCGCGGGCAAGCGGCGGGTCTGCTGCTTCGATCGGTCGGGCATGTACAGCAAGGCCTTCTCCGCGCCACAGGCGCAATGAGGGCATGGCGCGCACGCCTGGCGTGGCCGCCGTCGCGACAGGATCCTCGCAAGCGCCTGCCTATACTCCGTGCCCTCCATCCATGAGGCCCACCGCATGAGTGCATCCACCTCTTCGTCCGCCGCCGCCGCACCGGGCAGCCTGCGCCGCTCGGTGTCCAACACGCTCAAGGGCTCGGCCGGCAACCTGGTGGAGTGGTACGACGTCTACGTCTACTCGGTGTTCGCCACCTACTTCGAGTCGCAGTTCTTCTCCAAGGAGGACAAGAACGCCACGTTGTACGTGTGGGCGATCTTCGCGGTGACCTTCCTGATGCGCCCGATCGGCGCCTGGTACTTTGGCCGCTTCGCCGACCGTTACGGCCGCCGCCTGGCGCTGACGGTGTCGGTGTCGGTGATGGCGGCTTGTTCGTTCCTGATCGCGGTGACGCCCACCGTGGCCAGCATCGGCGGCGCCGCGGCGGTGGTGCTGCTGCTGGCGCGCCTGCTGCAGGGCTTCGCCACCGGCGGCGAGTACGGCACCAGCGCCACCTACATGTCCGAGGCGGCGATCCCGGGGCGGCGCGGCTTTCTGTCCTCCTTCCACTACGTCACCCTGGTCGGCGGCCATGTGCTGGCGCAGGCGGTGCTGTTCGGGATGCTGCACTTCTTCGACAAGGGGCAGATTTCCGAGTGGGGCTGGCGCGTGGCCTTCGGCCTGGGCGGCGTCGGCGCGCTGGTGGTGTTCTGGCTGCGGCGCACGATGGACGAGTCGCTGACCTCCGAATCCATCGCCGCGGCCAAGCAGGGCAAGGACACGTCCTCCGGCTCGCTGCGCGAGCTGTTCGTGCACCAGTGGCGCCCGCTGCTGCTGTGCTTCCTGATCACCGCCGGCGGCACCGTGGCCTTCTACACCTACTCGGTGACCGGGCCGAAGATGATCCAGACCGCCTTCGCCGGCGACGACGTGATGGCCGGCACCATCATCAACCTGGTCGCGCTGATCGTGCTGATGCTGATGCAGCCGGTGGGCGGCTGGCTGTCGGACATCATCGGGCGCAAGACCCTGCTGGTGTTCTTCGGCATCGGCGGCGTGCTCTACACCTGGTTCCTGGTGCTGGAGCTGCCCAGGCAGAGCGACTGGCTGAGCGCGTTCGCCATTCTCACCGCCGGCTTCGTCATCCTCACCGGCTACACCTCGATCAATGCGGTGGTGAAGGCCGAGCTGTTCCCCACCCACATCCGCGCGCTGGGCGTGGGCCTGGGCTATGCGCTGGCCAATTCGGCCTTCGGCGGGACCGCGCCGCTGCTGTACCAGGCCTCGTTGAAGACCGGCCACGTCACCACCTTCGTCTGGTACGCCACGGCGGTGATCGCGGTGTCGCTGCTGGTGTATGTGTTCTTCCTGACCAACAAGGGCAGCAACTGGCTGGACCACGAAGGCGAGATGCACGCACGCCGGCGCTGAGCGGCGCGGGGTGACCCGGGCGGTGCCCGGGCGTGGCGCGGGCGGACGCTGAACGGCGTGCCCGGCTCCGGCCGGGTCGCCCTGCCACGCGGGCGCCGCGATGCGGCGGCTGCGAGGCGACTCGGGTACCATGCAGCCCCCTCACGGGCGTTCCCCCATGGCCGATTCAGACAACAGCTCCACTCCCCCGGTAACCCAGGCGCAGGCCGAAGACGCGGTGCGCACCCTGCTGCGCTGGGCCGGCGAGGACCCCAGCCGCGAGGGCCTGCTGGATACCCCGCGGCGCGTGGCCGAGGCCTACGGCGACTGGTTCAGCGGCTACCGCGCCGACCCGCGCGAGTACCTGCTGCGCACCTTCGAGGAAGTGGCCGGCTATGACGAGCTGATCGTGCTGCGCGACATCGAGTACGAAAGCCACTGCGAACACCACATGGCGCCGATCATCGGCAAGGTCCACGTCGGCTACCTGCCGCGCGGCAAGGTGGTGGGCATCAGCAAGCTGGCGCGCGTGGTCGAGGCCTATGCGCGGCGCTTCCAGGTGCAGGAGAAGATGACCGCGCAGATCGCCCAGTGCATCCAGGACGTGCTGCAGCCGCTGGGCGTGGGCGTGGTGGTGGAAGGCGCGCACGAGTGCATGACCACCCGCGGCATCCACAAGCGCGGCGTCAGCATGGTCACCTCGAAGATGCTCGGCACCTTCCGCGAGGACGCGCGTACCCGCGCCGAGTTCCTGCGCTTCATCGAGCGGGCGCGCTGAGTCTTGCCGATGCGGTGGCGGTCGGTTCCTGCATGAAGCCGCATGTCCGGATCGCCGGCTATCGCCAGTTGCGCGAACAGCCGTTGTGGAAGCTGCTCGCCGCCGACCATGCCCCGGAGTTGATCGGCCTGCTGCAGACCCTGCTGGGCGACGCCCAGCGGCGGCTGCCGGCCGATGTGCTGCACGAACGCCTGCAGCGCCAGCTCGATGCGCTGAAGGACGACCAGCTCTCGCGCGAACTGCCGCGCACCGCCCAGGCCTACGTGGCGCACTGGCTGGCGCAGGGCTGGCTGGAACGGCGCCTGCCCGAGGGCGATGCGCAGGAAGAGTACGAACTGTCGCGGCAGGCGGCGCAGGCGATCCGCTTCATCGCCGGCGTGCGCGACAGCGCCAGCGTGGCCACCGAGAGCCGGCTGTCGCTGGTGATCCAGCAGCTGGTGCAACTGGCCGGGCAGACCGAAACCGATCCGGACGCGCGCCTGGCCGCGCTGCGCGCCGAGCGCGAGCGCCTGGATGCGGAGATCGAGCGCGTGGCCGCGGGCAAGCTGGCCGCGCTGGACGGCAAGCGCGCGCTGGAGCGCACCCGCGACATCATCCGCCTGTCCGACGACCTGACCGAGGACTTCCGCCGCGTCCGCGACGATTTCGAGCGGCTCAACCGCGAGTTCCGCGAGCGCATCATCGACGACGAGGGCGCGCGCGGCGACGTGCTGGAGAAGCTCTTCGCCGGCATCGACGTGATCGGCGAGAGCGAGGCCGGGCGCAGCTTCCAGGCGTTCTGGAGCCTGCTCAACGATGCCGAGCAGAGCGTGCAGCTGGACGCGGCGCTGGAGGCGCTGCTGGCGCGCGGCTTCGCCCGCCGCCTGGACCGCCACGAGCGTGCCTTCCTGCGCGGGCTCACCGGCACCCTGCTCGAACGCGGCGGCCAGGTGCACGAGGTGATGCAGCATTTCGCGCGCAGCCTGCGCGGCTTCGTGCAGAGCCGCGGCTACCTGGAACAACGCCGGCTCAACCAGTTGCTGAAGCAGGCGCAGGGCGAGGCGCTGCAGTTGCGCGACCACCTGCATGCCACCGCCGCCACCGGCTACGTGCTGCCGCTGAGCAGCGCGCGACTGCGTTCGCTGTCGCAGTGGCGCCTGCACGACCCGCGCAGCCAGCAGGTGGACGGACGGGTGCAGGCGGCCGAGGCGGCGACGATCTCGCTGGATAGCGTCGGCGACCTGGTGGCGCAGTCGGAGATCGACCTGCGCGGCCTGCGCAACGACCTGCACGACCTGCTCGGCCGGCAGCCGCAACTGAGCATCGGCGAGGCGCTGCGGCAGCGCCCGGCGGCGCAGGGCCTGGGCAGCGTGATCGGCTACCTGGCGCTGGGCACCCGCCACGGCGTGGTCGTCGACGGCGAATGGGAAGCGGTGCAATGGGAAGGCGGCGACGGCCAGGTCCGGCGCGCGCGCATCCCGCTGGTGTGGTTCACCAAGGAAAAACGCAATGAGCTGGTCTGACGAATTCCACGGCCACGACGCCGATCCCGGCGATGCCGCCACGGCCGCATCGACGGCGTCGGCCGAGGCCGGCACCGCGCTGTTCGCCGGCGACAGCGGCAGCCTGCCGCTGGAGGCGCGGCGCGCGCTGTGCCAACTGTTGTCCGGCCCCAGCGTCGATGCCTACCGGCACGGCCCGCTGTGGCCGGCGCTGCTGCGCCACGAGGCGGCGATCCGCCGCGTGCTGAGCGAGCTGTTCCTGGAACTGGTGCTGGACCGCGACGGCGGCGTGGCGTTCGCGCGCCAGGCCGACACCGGCGAGTTGGAGACCCCGGCGCTGCTGCGTACCGCGCCACTGACCTTCATCGAGTCGGTGCTGCTGCTGTTCCTGCGCCAGCAACTGGCCGAGGCCGACACCCGCGGCGAGCGCGCGGTGGTCGACGAGGCGCAGCTGCTGGAAGTGCTGTCGGTGTACGAGAAGAACGTGTCCACCGACCGCGCCGGCTTCGCCCGGCGGGTGCTGGCCGCGATCGCCAAGATGCGCGACAACCACCTGCTGTCCAAGCTGCGCGGCAGCGAGGATCGCTACGAGGTCTCGCCGGCATTGAAGCTGCTGTTCTCGGCCGAGGACGTGCAGGCGCTGGCGGCGGCCTACCGTGGCCTGCGCGACGGCACGGCCGAGCCGGCGCCATGACCGGTCTGCGCCCGCGCGTCGCCCGCGCCTAGCGCCGCCACTGGCCAAGTGCGCCGGCCGCGTGGCGGCCGTCCCCGTTTTCCGATGAGTTCCCGATGACGTCCCTGTCCGAATCGTCCACCGTCCCCGTCGCCCCGTCCCTGTTCGCCGAGACCCTGGCCGAGCAGCGCGCGCAGCAGTACCGCATGCGCCGCCTGCAGGTGCACAACTGGGGCACCTTCAACGGCCTCACCGACGTGCCGATCGCCGAGAAGGGCTTCCTGTTCGTCGGCCGCTCCGGCTCGGGCAAGTCGACCCTGCTCGATGCGATGTCGGCGCTGCTGACGCCGCCGAGCATCGTCGACTTCAACGCCGCCGCGCGCGAGGCCGAGCGCAGCGGCCGCGACCGCAGCCTGGTGTCCTACGTGCGCGGCGCCTGGGCCGACCAGCAGGACAGCGCCTCCGGCGAGATCGCCACCCAGTACCTGCGCAAGGGCGCGACCTGGTCGGCGCTGGCGCTGGAATACCGCAACGCGCAGGGCCAGGCGGTGAGCCTGGTGCGGCTGTTCTGGATCGCCGGCAGCGGCACCGCCGCGGCCGACGTGCGCAAGCACTACATGGTGGTGCCGCGCGGCTTCGACGTGGCCGCCGAGCTGGACGGCTTCGACCTGGACCTGCGCCGGCTCAAGCTGCGCCTGGGCGAGGACGTGCACCACTTCGACAGCTTCGCCGGCTACGCCGAGCGCTTCCGCCACCTGCTCGGCATCGGCAACGAGATGGCGCTGCGGCTGCTGCACAAGACCCAGTCGGCGAAGAACCTGGGCGACCTCAACGCCTTCCTGCGCAGCTTCATGCTCGACGAGCCGCGCACCTTCGAGGCGGCCGACCGCCTGGTCGAGGACTTCGCCGAACTCGATGGCGCGCACCATGCGGTGGTGACCGCGCGGCGCCAGGTGGAAACCCTGACTCCGGCGCGCGACTACCACGCCGAGCTGCTGACGTTGCGCCACAGCGTCGGCGAGTTGCGCGAACTGCAGCTGGGCATCGACGGCTACCGAGAGCAGCGCCGCCTGGCCCTGCTGGATGCGCGCCTGCAGGAACTGGACACCCAGGATCGCGGCCTGGCCGGCGAGGAAGGGCAGCGCCGCGAGGCCCTGGACAACCACGAACAGACACTGGCCGAGCTGGAGACCCAGCAGCGCGCGCAGGGCGGCGAACAGGTCGAGGCGCTGGAGCGCGAACGCGGCCGCGTCGAGCGCGAGCGCGACGAGCGCATGCGCCGCCGCAGCCAGGTCGAACAGGCCTGCCGGCAACTCGGCATGGGCCTGGCCGGCAGCGCCAGCGGTTTCGCCGAGCAGGTGGCGCAGGCGCGCGCGCTGCGCGACGGCGTCGCCGGCGAGGCCAGCAGCCTGGACGAGGCGATCGCCGAGCGCATGGCCGAGCGCCGCGAGGACGAACGCCGCTTCGCGGTCATCCGCACCGAGATCGAGGCACTGCTGAAGGCGCCCTCGAGCATTCCCGCGCCGATGCAGGCCCTGCGCGCGCGGCTGTGCGCCGAGACCGGCCTGTCCGAAGCTGTACTGCCGTTCGTCGGCGAGTTGGTGCAGGTGGAGGCCGACCAGGCCACCTGGCGCGGCGCGATCGAGCGCGTGCTGCACGGCTTCGCGCAGTCGCTGCTGGTCGACGAACGCCACTACGCCAGCGTCGCCGACTGGGTCAACAAGACCCAGCTCGGCACCCGGCTGGTGTACTTCCGCGTACGCCACAACGCGCCGCTGCAGCAGCGCGAGTCCGACGCCAAGTCGCTGCTGCGCAAGCTGGAGCTGCGCGACCACGCCTATGCGCCGTGGCTGCGCCAGGAGCTGGCGCGGCGTTTCGACTACACCTGCGTCGATAACGTGGCGCAGTTGCGCGACGCCGAGCGTGCGATCACCCGCGAGGGCCAGGTCAAGCACCCGGGCGACCGCTACGAGAAGGACGACCGCCACGCCGTCGGCGACCGCAAGCGCTGGCTGCTCGGCTACGACAACCGCGACAAGCTCAAGGTCTTCGAGCGCGAGGGGCAGACCCTGGCGCAGCGCATCGCTGCCTGCGATGCCGACGTCGCCGCCCTGCGCAAGCAGCGCGAGCAGGACCAGGGCCGGCAACTGGCCGCGCATACCCTGGCCGAGCGCGAGTGGGACGAGATCGACGTCGCGCCCAAGCTGCAGCGCCTGAGCGACATCGCCGAGCAACTGCTGCAACTGCGCGAAGGCGACACCGCGCTGCGTGCGCTGGGCGAGCAGATCGCCACCGTCCGCGCACGCCGCGACCAGGCGCGCCGCACCTACGAGGACGTGCGCCTGGAGCGCGCGCAGCTGAGCCGCGAGCGCGCGCGCCTGGAAGCGCAGCGCGAGACCTGTGCCGCGCGCGTGGCCACCGCGGTGATCGGCCCGGCGCAGGTGGCGGGGCTGGACGCGCGCCTGGCGGCGCTGTCGCCGCTGACTCTGGACAACCTGGAGGCGCATCTGCGCAGCGTCGAGCGCGGCCTCGGCGAACAGCTGGCGCAGAGCCAGGCGCAGGACGCGCGGCTGAGCCAGCAGGTGCTGGACTGCTTCCGTCGTTACTGCCAGCAGTGGCCGGAGGACAGCGGCGATTTCACCGTCAGCCTGTCCAGCGCCGACGACTTCCTGGCGCGCCTGCAGCGGCTGGAGAGCGACGGCCTGCCGCGCCATGAAGGCCGCTTCTTCGACCTGCTGCAGACCCAGAGCAAGAACAACCTGCTGGCCCTGCAGCGCTACACCGCCGAAGCGCACAAGGCGATCAAGCAGCGCATGGACGAGGTCAACGCCAGCCTGGAACAGGTGCCGTTCAACCGCGGCACCTTGCTGACCATCGAAGTCAGCGACCGGCGCCTGCTCGAGGTGCAGGAGTTCCAGCAGCAGTTGCGCGCCGTGCTCGGCCATCAGCAGACCGAGGACCGGGCGCTGGCCGAGGCGCAGTTCGCCACCCTGCGCGGGTTGGTGCAGCGGCTCGGCGCGCAGGAACCGGAACTGCGGCGCTGGCGCGAGCAGGTGCTGGACGTGCGCCAGCACGTGGAATTCGTCGGCGTGGAACTGGACGCGGACAGCCGCGCGCAGGTGGAGATCTACCGCAGCGGCGCCGGCAAGTCCGGCGGCCAGCGCCAGAAGCTGGCCACCACCTGCCTGGCCGCGGCATTGCGCTACCAGCTCGGCGGCGAGGACGGCGAGCTGCCGCGCTACGCCGCGGTGGTGCTGGACGAAGCGTTCGACAAGGCCGACAACGAGTTCACCGCGCTGGCGATGAACATCTTCGAGAACTTCGGTTTCCAGATGGTGGTGGCCACGCCGCTGAAATCGGTGATGACGCTGGAGCCGTTCATCGGCGGCGCCTGCTTCGTCGAGATCAGCGGCCGCCACAACTCCGGCGTGCTGTTGATCGAATACGACGAGCAGGCGCACCGGTTGAAGCTGCCCGAGCGCAGCCGCAACGAGGCGGCGACGCCTGCGGTGGAACCCGGCGCGGCGGTGGACCAGGCTGGCGCCGCTCTGCCACCGCCGGCCGCTGACGCGGCAGCAACCACCGCGGAGCCCGGCGCAGGCGCTGTTGCAGAAACCGGTGTCGCGCCGGCGCGTGCCTCCGGCAAGGCGCGCGATGGCCGCGGCAACGGCGCGAAGTCGACCACGCGCAAGGCGTCGCCCGCGTCGCCCGGCAAACGCGCCCGCACGGCTGCCGCGACGCCTGCGGCCAAGAAGACCCCGTCGGCGAAGGCGTCACGCCAGTCCGCCGCGGCCGCAACACGTCCGTCCAAGGCAACCGGGCCGGCCGCACGGCCGGCGTCGGCGAAGACCGCGCAAGCCGCCGCAGCCAGCAAACCTGCGAAACCGACCAAGGCGGCGGCAGCCAAGGCGCTTCCCGCGACCGCCAGACGCCGCGGTCGCTGAGCGACGCTGGCGGCTTGGGGGCATGCCCGCGGGCGCGGGCGCGCGCCAGCATCGCCGGGAGGGCAGGGATGCGGCGACCTCCCACGGCGCCGGGAACTACGCTCAGTGCAGCAGATCCCAGCCCATCTTGGCGATCAGCACCACCACCAGCACCAGGAACAACTGCCGGATCAGCGGCGTGCCGCCGCGCAGTGCCAGCCGCGTGCCGGTCACCGCGCCGGCCACGTTGGCCGCGGCCATCGGCACCGCCGCGGCCAGCAGGATCTTGCCGCTGGGTACGAAGAAGCACAGCGCCGCCAGGTTGGTGGCCAGGTTCACCACTTTCGAGGCGGCCGAGGCGCGCAGGAAATCCAGGCCGAAGAAGCGGATGAACAGGAAGATCAGGAAGCTGCCGGTGCCCGGGCCGAAGAAGCCGTCGTAGAAGCCGATTGCCGCGCCGATCGCCAGCGCGATCGCCAGTTCGCGGCGGCCGATGTGGCGCGGCCGGTGCAGCGCGCCGAAGTCCTTCTTGACCAGCGTGTAGCCCAGCATCGCGATCAGCAGCACCAGGATCAGCGGGCGCACCGCCTGTTTCGGCAGCAGGCTCACCGCGGTGGCGCCGAGGAAGGAAAACACGAACGCGGTCGCGGTCGCGTACAGCACCGGCCGCCACGGCAGGCGCACGTGGCGCGCGTAGCGCCAGGCGGCGGTGCCGGTGCCGGCCATGGCGCTGAACTTGTTGGTGCCCAGCACCACTGCCGGTGCCTGTTGCGGCAAGGTCGCGAACAGCCCGGGCAATTGGATCAGGCCGCCGCCGCCCACCGCCGCGTCCACCAGCCCGGCGACGAAGGCGATGCACAGCAGCCATGGCAATTCGGTGGGGATCGACTCCAGCACGCCGGCGCTCCACGCAAGGGGCCGCAAGCATAGCCGCCACCGGCAACGGTGCGCGCGCGGCGTGCGCGATGGCGCGCCAGCCGGCACAATCGGCACATGCCACCGTCCGCCCCGCGCCTTGCCGATCCCTGCCCCTGCGGCCGTCCGCGCGACTACGCGCAGTGCTGCGGGCCGTACCACGCCGGCGCCCCTGCGCCGGATGCCGAATCCTTGATGCGGTCGCGCTACAGCGCCTACGTGCGCTGCGACGCCGATTACCTGCGCGCGAGCTGGCATCCGTCGACCTGCCCGCCGCAGGTGGAGATCGACCCGCGCACGGTCTGGCTTGGCCTCACCGTGCAGCGGGTGCTGCAGACCGGCGCCGACAGTGCCGAGGTCGCGTTCCTGGCGCGCTATCGCATCGGCGGCGGCAGCGCCGTGCGCATGACCGAGCACAGCCGCTTCGTGCGCGAGGACGGCCGCTGGTATTACCTCGACGCGCTGGACTGAATCGGCGCCGGTCGCGCCGGTGGTGCGCAGGCCCGCACACTACCGTTCGTTGGCGAGGACGGGCGCGCTGCTCCTCGTCGTTCCGACCAGCCTGCCGCAGCATCCGAGCGCCGCGCGTCTCCCGGCCGCGGCGGAATGTCGCACGATCCGCCGGCGTAGCCACACTCGGAACACCTTGCCGGCCGCGTGCCGCCAGCACCGCGTGAGCGGAGTGCACACGCGGCGGTTGTTTATGATGTCGGCCCTGCCGTCGGCGAGGATGTTGCGATGATGCGTTTGGCCTGGATCCTGCTGCTGGCGGCGCCCTGCGCGCTCGCGCAGACCCCGCCCGCAGCGGCGCCGTCCGCGCCCGATCCGGCCTTCGCCACCTGCGTGGCCGGCCTGCGCACGGCCGCGGCGAAGGCGGGCGTCGCCGAGGCGTCCTTCGATCGCTTCACCGCCGGGCTGCAGCCGGATCCGAGCGTGCTGCCGCTGCTCGATGCCCAGCCCGAATTCACCACGCCGATCTGGGACTACCTGGCCGGCCTGGTCGACAGCCAGCGCATCGACGACGGCCGCGCCATGCTGGCCGCACACCGCGAGCTGCTCGCGCAGGTGGCGCAACAATACGGCGTGGACCCGGAGACGGTGGTCGCGGTGTGGGGCGTGGAGAGCGACTACGGGCGCATCTCCGGCAAGCGCCCGCTGCTGGTGTCGCTGCTGACCCTGTCCTGCGAAGGCCGCCGCCAGCCGTTCTTCCGCAGCGAACTGTTCGCGCTGCTGAAGTTGCTGCAGGCCGGCGACCTGCGGCCCGAGGGCCTGACCGGCTCCTGGGCCGGCGCCTTCGGCCATACCCAGTTCATGCCCAGCACCTACGCCCGCGTCGCCGTGGACGGCGATGGCGACGGCCGCCGCGACCTGGTCGCCAGCATTCCCGATGCCCTGGCCTCCACCGCCAACTACCTCAAGCTGGCCGGCTGGCAGAGCGGCCAGCCGTGGGGGTTGGAGGTGAAGCTGCCGGACGGCTTCGACCCGGCGTTGGCCGGGCGCACCCAGCGCCGGCCACTCTCGGACTGGCGCGCGCGCGGCCTCACCGCCGCCGATGGCAGTGCGCTGCCGGCGCTGGCGGCGCAGACCCCGGCGGCGGTGCTGATCCCGGCCGGCGTGCACGGCCCGGCGTTCCTGGTGTTCCGCAACTACGACGCGATCTACGCCTACAACGCCGCCGAAAGCTATGCCTTGGCGATCGCGCTGCTGTCCGACCGGCTGCGCGGCAAGCCCGGGTTGGTCGCGGCCTGGCCGACCGACGACCCCGGCCTGGGCCGACCGGAGCGGCGCGAACTGCAAACCTTGCTGCTGGCGCGCGGCCACGCCATCGGCCAGGCCGACGGCGCCATCGGCACCGCCACCCGCCGCGCGATCCAGGCCGAGCAGCAGCGCCTGGGCCTGCAGCCGGCGGACGGCCGCGCCGGGCAACGCATCCTCGACGCGCTGCGCCGCGAGGCCGGCGGCGCGCCCGCGGCCCCCGTGCCGCCACCGGCCGCGCCGCAGCCGCCTGCATCTGCACCGGTAACCTCACCCGCGTCGACGCCGGCACCCAGCGCGACGCCCGCAACCACGCCGTTCGGCGGCACGCCGCCCACCGCATTCCGGTTGCCGGCCGCCTACCCGGCCTTCGCCCAATCCCCCGCGCCACGGAGCATCCATCCCATGTCCGACGTCCCCGGCCTGAGCACAGGCGACTTCCACGGCTATCCCTCGCTGCTGGTGGAGACCCCGCAGTCCACCGCCGCGATCAGCCTGTTCGGCGGCCAGGTGCTGTCGTTCGTGCCCAAGGGCGGCACCGACGCGCTGTGGCTGTCGCCGAGCGCGCAGCCCACGCCGACGCCGATCCGCGGCGGCACCCCGGTGTGCTGGCCGTACTTCGGCCGTCAGGGCCAGAGCGACGCCGTGCCCGCGCACGGCTTCGTGCGCACCGTGCCGTGGCAATTGCAGGACGCGCGGCGCGAGGCCGACGGCAGCCTGGTCCTGACCCTGGCGCCGCCCGACTTCGACGACCTGCCGCTGCGCCTGCACATGCAGCTGCGCATCGGCGCCACCCTGGAGCAGCGCCTGGTCACCGACAACGTCGGCACCGCACCCGCCCGCTTCACCCAGGCGCTGCACAACTACTTCCGCGTCGCCGACGCCACCCAGGTGCGGGTGCAGGGCCTGGACGGCCTGGACTACCTCGACAAGTTCGAAAACTACGCCACGCCGCATCGCCAGCACGGCGACTGGAGCCTGCAGGACCCGCGCGACCCCGGCCGCAGCGACCGCATCTACACCGGCGCCGGCGGCCGCTACACCCTGCTGGATCCGGGCCTGCAGCGCCGCATCGAGATCGCCACCACCGGCAGCCGCACCCTGGTGGCCTGGAACCCGGGCGAGGCCGGCGCGCAGAAGATGGCCGACGTCGGCCCGCACTGGCGCCAGTTCGTGTGCCTGGAAGCGGCCAACGCCGGGCCCGAGGTGATCGACCTGGCGCCGGGCGCCCAGCACGTGCTGCAGCAGACGATTTCCGTCGTGACGTTGTGACCCCGGCCGGACAGCGGCACCGCCTGCCGCGGCCGGGCGGTCGGCATTGGTGACGGCCCCGCCGTGATCGCGGCGCCGGTGCGCCTCGCTGGCAAGCGTCGCGCCGCTGCTGCGCCGGACCCTCAGCCCCGACCCCTCTCCCGGCGGGAGAGGGGAGTCGCTCGGTGTAGCCGGACGTGGTGCCGATGCAATCGGGCCAGCGCGCAGACGTCATGGCACCCCAATCACCGCAGGAAGCGTCCCGTAGGAGCGGCTGAAGCCGCGACGGGCGTTCCCGGGAACGCCCGGTCGCGGCTGAAGCCGCTCCTGCCGTGCAATCCGTATCCGGCCTCGATGGCGCCGGAGGCAGGTCATTGGAGGTGCCGTTCAGTCCCAACGCGACGGCCTCTGCGGCCGCGGCTGAACCTGTCGCGTCCGCCTTCCACCTTCTGCCTCCGCGGTGATGCGAGAGGTGCTTCAGTCCGGCGTGCGATCGGCCAGCCTCCCATTGTGAGAGGGACTTCAGTCCCGACGCGACGATCTCCGCCGCTCGCGATCGGAATCCCGCCAACCGCACCCGGCCCAGCCACCGCGAGGTGGCAGGCAGGCCGCGCTGTCCACTCCCGCTCCCGCACCCCCCAGGGCGCCGATTACACTGCCGCGTCCGCCAGGAGGCCTGCCGTGCACGCTCCGACTCCCGCCGTCCGCTCACGCCGTGCCGCGGTCGCCTTCATCTTCGTCACCCTGTTGATCGACGTGCTGTCCTTCGGCGTCATCATCCCGGTGCTGCCCACGCTGGTGCGCGACTTCACCGGCGGCGATTTCGCCGCCGCGGCCCGCTGGGTCGGCTGGTTCGGCTTCCTGTTCGCCGCGCTGCAATTCGTCAGTTCGCCGCTGCAGGGCGCCCTGTCCGACCGCTACGGCCGGCGCCCGGTGATCCTGGCCTCGTGCCTGGGGCTGGGCGTGGACTTCATGGTGATGGCGCTGGCGCAGAGCCTGCCGGTGCTGCTGCTGGCGCGCATGGTCTCCGGCGTGTTCTCGGCCAGCTTCACCTCGGCCAACGCCTACATCGCCGACATCACCCCCGCCGACAAGCGCGCCCAGGCCTACGGCATCATCGGCGCCGCGTTCGGCGTGGGCTTCGTGGTCGGCCCGCTGCTGGGCGGCTGGCTCGGCAGCCTGCATCTGCGCGCGCCGTTCTGGTTCGCCGCCGGGCTGGCCCTGCTCAACTTCCTCTACGGCCTGTGGGTACTGCCCGAATCGCTGGCGCCGGAACGGCGCACCGCACGCGTGGACTGGGCGCACGCCAATCCGTTTGGCGCGCTGCGCCTGCTGCGTCGCTATCCGCAGGTGTTCGCGCTGGCCGCGGTGATCTTCCTGGCCAACCTGGCGCACTACGTCTACCCGAGCATCTTCGTGCTGTTCGCCGACTACCGCTTCGGCTGGGGGCCGAAACAGGTCAGCTGGGTGCTGGCGCTGGTCGGCGTGTGCAGCATCGTGGTCAACGCCGTGCTGGTGGCGCGGGTGGTGCGCCGCTTCGGCGAGCGCGGCGCGCTGCTGTTCGGCCTGGGCTGCGGCGTGATCGGCTTCGCCATCTACAGCGTGGCCGGCAGCGGCGCGCTGTTCCTGCTCGGCGTGCCGATCAGCGCGCTGTGGGCGGTGGCCGGGCCGGCGGCGCAGGCGATCGTCACCCGCCACGTCGGCGCCGATGCGCAGGGCCGCATCCAGGGCGCGCTGATGAGCCTGGTCAGCCTGGCCGGGGTGATCGGGCCTCTGCTCTACGCTTGGGTGTTCGCCGCCTTCATCGGCCCGCGCGCGCTGCTGCATTTCCCCGGGGTACCCTGGCTGCTGGCGGCGCTGCTGCTGGGCGGCGGCTGGATCGTGGCCTGGCGCCGCGCGCGGGTGCCGGCCGCCACGGTGGCCGGCGGCTGAGGTGCAGCGCAGGCGGCACGGACGGCATGAACGGCTCAGTTTGCGTGCGCACGGGCGGCGTGGCCCGCGCGGCCTCGCCTGGCACCGCGCGGCCGCGATTGTTACGCTGTGCCCTCTCTTTCGTCGCGGCCGGCCGGCTGCTGTGCCAGTCGCCTGCATGATGTCCCCTCCCGACGGAACCGCCCTGCCGTTGACCGCCTCGCGCCTGCTGCGCGACGCCACCGCGCAGCAGCACCAGGCCGTCGAAGACCTGCCGGCGATGCGCGCCTTGCTGGGTGCCACCCTCTCGCTGTCCGCCTATGCGCACGTGCTGCGCCGCCATCACGCGGCCCTGGCCGGCTGGGAGCGCCACGAGGCGGCCTGGCTGCGCGACTGCGGCGATGCGCAGTGGCAGTACCAGCCGCGCGCGCCGCTGCTGGCGCAGGACCTGCAGGCCTTGCAGGCATCGCCGCCGCCGCTGCAACCGGTGCCGCCGGTGTCGGCCGAGGCCCAGCGCTGGGGCATGCTGTACGTGGTCGAGGGCTCGCGCCTGGGCGGGCGGGTGATCGCCCGGCAGCTGCGGCAGACCCTGCCCGCGGCCGCGCCGGCGCTGTCCTATTTCGAACTCGGCCATGCCGATCCGGCCGCCTGGCGGCACTTCCAGCAACGCCTGGAGCGGGCCTTGCCGACCGTGCCGCTGCAGCAGGCCGCGGTCGAAGGCGCCCGCGCCATGTTCGCGCACTTCCATACCCATTTCGCCCTGGAGATCGCCGCATGAGCGACATCGTCGTGCCCCTGGACATGGACGCATGCGCACGCGAACCGATCCATATCCCCGGCTCGGTGCAGCCGCACGGCGTGCTGCTGGTGATCGAGCCGCGGGATGGCCGCATCGTCCAGGCCAGTGCCAGCGCCGCCGACCTGTTCGGCCGGCCGCTGGACGACCTGCTCGGGCAACCCTACAGCGCCCTGCTGACGCTGGAGGATCCGCGCACGCGGCTGCTGCCGGACGCGGCCGAGCGCAGCGACCTGGCCTATGTCGAAGTCGGCCTCAAAGGGGCCGCCGCGGCGCAGCGCTGGGTCGGCGCCTGGCATCTGTATCCGGAGCAGTGGCTGCTGGAACTGGAGCCGCGCGACGCGCCGCTGGCCGACGCCACCCTGCGCGAAGCGCTGCCGGTGCTGCGCCGGCTGGAGACCGACCAGAGCATCGAGGACGCCTGCCAGCGCGCCGCCAAAAGCCTGCGCAGCCTGATCGGCTACGACCGGGTGATGATCTATCGCTTCGACGACGACTGGAACGGCGACGTGGTCGCCGAGGCGCGCGCGGCGGAGCTGGAGCCGTATCTCGGCCTGCACTATCCGGCCAGCGACATTCCGGCGCAGGCCCGCGCGCTGTACCTGCGCAACCGCGTACGCCAGATCGCCAACGTCGGCTATGTACCGTCGCCGATCCAGCCCACGCTGCATCCGCGCCTGCGCGCACCGGTGGACCTGAGCGACGTCAGCCTGCGCAGCGTGTCGCCGGTGCACCTGGAGTACCTGGCCAACATGGGCGTCACCGCCACCCTGGTGGCCTCGATCGTGGTCAACGACGCGCTGTGGGGGCTGATCGCCTGCCACCACTACCGCCCTTACTTCTGCAACCACGAGATGCGCGATGTGGCCGATGCGGTGAGCCGCGCACTGGCCGGGCGCATCGGCGCGATCACCGCGGTGGCGCGCGCACGCACCGAGTCGGTGCTGCTGACCGTGCGCGAGAAGTTGATCACCAACTTCAACGACGCCGAGATGCTGACCGCGTCCATGCTCGACGAAATGGCCTCGGACCTGCTCGACGTGGTCGATGCCGACGGTGTGGCGGTGTTCCACGGCGACCACGTCACCCGCCACGGCATGCTGCCGGCGACCGAGGACCTGGCGCGGATCCGCGAACAGATCGAGTCCACCCATCACGAAGCGCTGCGCCACGACGCGGTCGGCGCGCTGCACTCGGACCAGATCGGCCAGACCTTTCCGGCGCTGGCCGATCTGGCCCCGCTGGCGGCCGGCTTCATCTTCGTGCCGCTGATGCCGCAGGCGCGCAGCGCCTTGCTGTGGACCCGCCGCGAACAGATACGCACGGTCAACTGGGCGGGCAATCCGCAGCTGGCCAAGCTGCAGGACATCGCCGGTTCGCGGCTGTCGCCGCGCAAGAGCTTCGAGCTGTGGCAGGAAACCGTGCGCGGCCGCGCGCAGCCCTGGTCGCCGATCAGCCTGGAGTCGGCGCGCAGCCTGCGGGTGCTGATCGAGCTGATGGAGCGCAAGCGCTTCCAACAGGATTTCGCGCTGCTGGAGGCCTCGCTGTCGCGGTTGCGCGAGCCGGTGGCGATCGTCGAGCGCGGCGACGGCCCGCGGCCCAGCCGCCTGGCCTTCGTCAACGAGGCCTTCGCCGCGCTGTACGAGCGCGAGGTCGCCGACCTGATCGGCTGCGACCTGGAGCGCCTGTACGCCAGCGATGCCGTGCTGGCCGAGACCCAGCGCATCGACACCCTGCTGCGGCAAGGGCGCGCGGCCTACGTCACCCTGCCGCTGCGCGTGGACGGCAGCACGGCCGTGCACCGCCAGTTCGACTTCGAACCGCTGCCCGATCACTCCGGCGTGTCCAGCCACTGGTTGCTGCAGCTGCGCGATCCGCGCTGAGCCATCGCCCGCGGCGCACGCTCAGTGCGTGCGCCGCCACAGCGCCAGCGTCGCCGCACCGGCCAGCAGGCCCCACAGCGCCGCGCCGATGCCGAACAGCGACAGGCCCGAGGCGGTGACCAGGAACGCGATCAGCGCCGGCTCGCGCTCGTGCTCCTCGCGCAACGCCGAGGCCAGGCTGTTGCCGATGGTGCCGAACAGCGCGATGCCGGCGATCGCCATCACCAGTTCCTTGGGAAAGGCGGCGAACAGTGCCGCGACCGTGGCGCCGAACACGCCGATCAGCAGATAGAAGACCCCGGCGAACACCGCGGCCATGTAGCGCCGCTGCGGATCTTCCTGCGCCTCGCGGCCCATGCAGATCGCCGCCGTGATCGCGGCCAGGTTCAGCCCGTAGGCGCCGAACGGCGCCAGCACCGTGTTGACCACGCCGATCCAGCCGATGGTCGGGGAGATCGGCACCGCATAGCCGGAGGCGCGGATCGCCGCCACGCCGGGCAGGTTCTGCGAGGTCATCGTCACCACGAACAGCGGCAGCGCGATCCCGAACAGCGCCTGCCACGACAGGGTCGGCCACACCAGCACCGGCTGCGCCAGGCGCAGCTGCGCCGCCTCCAGATGCAGCGCGCCGTTGCCTGCGGCCACTGCGATGCCGACCAGCAGCGTGGCGATCACCGCATAGCGTGGGAAGGCACGGCGCCCGAGCAGGTAGGTGGCGAACATCGCCAGCGCCATGCCGAGCTGGTGCTGCATCGCCACGAACACGTCCAGGCCGAAGCGCAGCAGCACCCCGGCGAGCATCGCCGAGGCCAGCGACAGCGGAATGCGCCGCAGCAGACGTTCGAACAGTCCGGAGAAGCCGGCGAGCGTGGACAACACCGCCACCACCACGAAGGCGCCGATCGCATCGGACAGCGGCAGGCCGCCACCGCTGCCGATCAGCAGCGCGGCACCGGGCGTGGACCAGGCGGTGACCACCGGCATCCGGTAGCGCAGCGACAGCCCGATGCAGGTCAGGCCCATGCCCAGCCCCAGCGCCCACATCCACGAGGCGATCTGCGCCTGCGAGGCGCCGACGCTACGGGCGGCCTGGAACACGATGGCCGCCGAACTGGTGAAGCCGACCAGCACGGTGACGAAGCCGGCGATCAGTGCGGGCAGCGAAGCGTCGCGCCAGAGCGAGCGTGCAGCAGACGTCATGCGGAGTTCCGTCGTGGAGAGCAGGCTGCATTCTCGGCCAAATGCCCGCGGTCGGCCGCGCCGCGTCGGCACTAATTAGAGAGAAGAGAGCGGCAGGGACGCGCGCCGCAAGGCCGCCGCAAAAAACGGTTGACCTTTTTTCCAGCGCCATTAAACTGCGCGGCCCGCTACGCAACTGCCGAGCTTCGGCGCGACAGAGGCAGGCGGGGCCGGAAACACCTAGCGAACATCGGGTGTTGACAGCGTGAAAAAGTCGGCTAATATGGCCGGCTCGCTTCGAGGAAAAGCCTTCGGGTTTGGACGAAGAAGCGGCGTCAACCACCTGATCAAAAAGGTGTTGACGGCAAGAAAAAAGCCGCTATGATGGGCGGCTCGGTTCGACGAAAAG
>NZ_JAMDLL010000018.1:0-58742 GCF_040595915.1 Xanthomonas sp. PPL134 | reverse complement strand
CGGCACTCCCGAACTGGCCCCGTAGCGCCTGGTCGTTGCACTGTGGGAGGGGCTTCAGCCCCGACGCGCTGTGCCGGAATACTCGGGGATCATCCTGCGAGGTGTAGAAGACCACGGAAAACCGCGCCGCTCTGCGTCGCCTCCTAGGCGTTCGCTGCGGAAGGGCGCGGACCCCGGCACCTTCTTGTTCGTCGCGTCTGGACTGAAGTCCCTCCCACAATGGTGGTGCGTCTGCTGCGCCTAATGCAGCAGATGCGCAGACTGCGTCCGGCAGGTTGGCTGATATGCAACGGCTGCACTTCGAAGTGAGCTGCAGCGGCACTCCCGAACTGGCCCCGTAGCGCCTGGTCGTTGCACTGTGGGAGGGGCTTCAGCCCCGACGCGCTGTGCCGGGATTACTCGGGGATCATCCTGCGATGTGTAGAAAACCGCGGAAAACCGCGCCGCGCTGCGTCGCCTCCTAGGCGTTCGCTGCGGAAGGGCGTGGACCCCGGCGCCTTCTTGTTCGTCGCGTCGGGACTGAAGTCCCTCCCACATTAGTGGTGCATCTGCTGCGCACGACGCAGCAGATGCATCATCTGGTGTCAGGCAGGTCACCTGATGGGCAAGGCGGCGCCTGCTCAGCCCGGCAGTGCCAGGTCGTCGATCATCGCGCGCAGGAAGCGCGCTGCTTCTCCCCCGGTGCAGGCGCGGTGATCGAAGCTCAGCGACAGCGGCAGGATCTTGTGCGTCTCCACGCCGCCCATCACCGGCACCAGCTGGTGGCGGGCGCGGCCGGCGGCGACGATGGCCACGCATGGCGGCACCACGATCGGGGTGGCGTAGCGGCCGGCGAACATGCCGAAGTTGGACAGCGAGATGGTGTAGCCGCTCAGTTCCGACGCCGGAATGCTGCGCGCCTCCACCTGTTGGCGCAGGCGGTTGATGCCTTCGCGCACGCCACGTGCATCGAGCATGTCGGCGTTGCGCAGGGCCGGCACGAACAGGCCGTCGTCGGTGTCCACGGCGATGCCGATGTCCACGTGCGCGTGCAGGGTACGGGTCAATGCCTCGCCGTCGAACCAGGCATTGAGCGCCGGCACCGCCTGGCAGGCGGCGACGATCGCGCGCACCAGGCGCCCGGTGGTGTCGTTGCCCGGCGTCCACGCGTGCAGGTCGGCGTCGTCGTTGAGCGTGGTCAGCACCACCTGGCGCTGCGCCTCGGCCATCACCCGCGCCATGTTGCGGCGCACGCCCTTCAGCGGCTCGGGCTGGCCCTGCACGGCCACGCCCGGCGGCTGCGTGCGCATCGGCTTGCCGGCGGCGGAGAGCGGGGTGCGCGTGGAGGGTGCGGCTGACGGGGGGGCGTTCGTAGGAGCGGCTTCAGCCGCGACGGCAGGGCGCCGTGCGGTCGCGGCGACAGCCGCCCCCGCAGTCGCACCCGCCTTCGCCGAGCCATCCGCGGCGGCCTGCTTGACGTCGGCCAGGGTGACCGCGCCGTCGGCGCCGCTGGCGCGCACGCGGCCCAGGTCCACGCCCAGTTTCTTGGCCAGGGCACGTACCGCCGGCATCGCGCGTACGCCGCCGACCGACACGGCTTGCTCGCTGTGCACGGTGTTGGAGCTCTGCATCGCACCGACCACGGTACCGGCATCGTCACGCTCGCCGGCGGCCTGCGCGTTGTCGGCGTCGTGCAGCTCGCCGCCGTCGTCGGAGGCCACCACGCGGTCGTCGGCCGCGGCGGTGTCCGCGCCGGCGCCCTTGCCGGCCGCGGCCGGCGCCGCGCCGCCGTGGTGATGGCCGGTATCCTGGCCTTCGGCGCGCTGCGGCAGGTTCGGGTCGGGCGCGAACTGCGCCAGCATGCTGCCGGTGACGACGATGTCGCCTGGCGCGCCGGCCAGCTTCAGCACCTTGCCGGAGACCGGCGAGGGCACTTCGACCACCGCCTTGGCGGTTTCCATCGACACCAGCGGCTCGTCCAGCCGGATGGTGTCGCCTTCCTTGACGAACCATTCGACGATGGTGGCGTCGGGCAGGCCTTCGCCCAGGTCGGGCAGATTGAAGTTCTTGGTTTGGCTCATGTGGTCTCTTCCAGCAGTTCCAGGTCGCGTGCCGGCAGCCAGCCCTGCGTGCCGTCGGCGCGCTCGGCCCACCACCAGTCGCCGTATTCGTGATGCAGGACGACGGTGTCGCCCTGCGCAGCATCGAGTTCGCGCGCGTCGTAATCGCGCAGCGCCACGGCATGGCCGTCGCCGGTCGGCTGCAGCCAGGCCAGCGGCGCCCAGCCGGCACTGCCGGCGGCGCCGGTGATCCAGACGAACGCCGGCCACTCTTCGTCGCGCACGCCCAGCGCGACCCGCTCGCCGGCGGCGATGCGGATCGGATGCGGATAGGCGGCGCGGTAATCGCTGATCAAACGTGCCTGCATATCAACCCGCGGCCATCGCCCGCTTGGCCGCCGCCACGATCTTGTCGGTGCTGGGCAGGTATTTCATTTCCAGCCGGAACAGCGGGATGTGGGTGTCGTAGCCGGTCACGCGCTGCACCGGCGCGACCAGGTCGTACATCGATTGCTCGGCCAGGCGCGCGGCGATCTCGGCGCCGAAGCCGGCGCTGCGCGGGGCCTCCTGCACGATCACGCAGCGGCCGGTGCGCGCCACCGACTCGGCGATGGTGTCGAAGTCCAGCGGGCGCAGCGTGGCCACGTCGATCACTTCGGCGCTGATGCCGTCGGCGGCGAGCCGGTCGGCCGCTTCCAGTGCTTCCTTGACCTGCGCGCCCCAGGCAACCAGGGTCACGTCGGTGCCGTCGCGCAGCACGAAGCACACGTCCAGCGGCAGCGCCTCGCCGTCGTCGGCCACCACTTCCTTGTACTGCCGGTAGATGCGCTTGGGCTCCATGTAGATCACCGGATCGGGCTCGCGGATCGCCGCCAGCAGCAGACCGTAGGCGCGCTGCGGCGAGGACGGCAGCACCACGCGCAGGCCTGGCACGTTGGTGAAGATGGCTTCGTTGGCCTCGCTGTGATGTTCCGGCGCGCGGATGCCGCCGCCCCACGGCACCCGCAGCACCATCGGGCAGTGCAGGCGGCCGCGGGTGCGGGTGCGCAGGCGCGCGGCGTGGCAGATCAGGTGATCGACCATCGGGTAGACGAAGCCGTCGAACTGCGCCTCGGCCACCGGCTTCATGCCCTGCGCGGCGAGGCCGACGCTGAGCCCGGCGATGGTGGTCTCGTCCAGCGGGGTGTCGAGCACGCGCTGCGCGCCGAAGCGCTGCTGCAGGCCGGCGGTGGCGCGGAACACGCCGCCGTTGACGCCCACGTCCTCGCCCAGCACCAGCACCGATGGGTCGTGCTGCAGTTCCCAGGCCAGTGCCTGGGTCACCGCTTCGATCAAGGTAATGGGCGTGCTGGTCATCGGGGTGTCTCCGCGCGACGTCGCCGCGCTGTGGGCGGTGCCGGCCGCAGACGCGGCCGCGTGGTCGGCGAGGCGAGGGCTGAGCTCATCCATGGCGCTGCTCCAGGGCGATGGCCTCGGCACGCTGCGCGAGCAGGTCCGGCGGCGGGTCGGCGTACAGGTAGTCGAACATGGCTTCCACCGGCTGCACCGGGGTCTCCAGGTAGGCGTTGAGCTCGATGTCGGCCAGGCGCGCGCATTCCTGCTTCCACGCCGCTTCCTCGTCCTCGCTCCACAGGCCCTGCGCGCTCAGCCAGGCGCGCAGGCGCAGCAGCGGCTCGCGTTCCCAGGCCTGCTTGACCTCGGCATCGTCGCGGTAGCGGCGCGCGTCGTCGGCGGTGGTGTGGTCGGACAGGCGGTAGGTCATGAACTCGATCACCGTGCCGCCCTGGCCGGCCAGCGCGCGCTCGCGCGCCTGGCGCATCGCCTCCAGCACCGCGATCAGGTCGTTGCCGTCCACCTGCAGGCAGTGCAGGCCGCCGGCCAGGCCCTTCTGCGCCAGGGTCTGCGCGCCGGTCTGCGCAGTGCGCGGCACCGAGATCGCCCAGCCGTTGTTGATCACGCACAGGATCAGCGGCAACTGGTAGGCGCCGGCGGAGTTGAGCGCGGCGTAGAAGTCGGTCTTGGACGAGCCGCCGTCGCCGCAGGTGGCCACCGCCACCTGCGCCTCGCCGCGCAGCTTGAACGCCAGCGCGGCGCCGGCGGCGTGCAGGCACTGGGTGGAAATCGGCACACAGATCGGGAAGTCGCGGGCGGCGTCGGAATCGCGCTGGAAGTCGCTGCCGCGCTCGTCGCCGCCCCAGTACAGCAGGATCTCGCGCGGGCGAACGCCGCGCATGAACATGGCGCCGTACTCGCGGTAGCTGGGCGCCAGCACGTCGCCGCGGCGCATCGAGGCGCCGATGCCGACGTGGGTGGCTTCGTGGCCCAGGCACGAGGCGTAGGTGCCCAGCTTGCCGGTGCGCTGCAGGGCCACCGCCTTGCTGTCGAAGGTGCGCACGTAGAGCATCTGCTTGAACAGCGCCAGCAGCGTCTGCGGGTTGGCCGAATCGGCCGGAAGCGCGTCGCGGACCGGCTGGCCGCCCGCGTCGAGGTATTGCAGGAACTCAATTTCGAACTGGGCGGCGATGGGCATGGCGATGGCGCTCTCGACAACAAGTTTCAAATGATATGAGTCGGCATGTTAAGGAAGCCGTGCACAAAAGCCGTCGTGCACCGCAGCACGTGCTGATGCCGTATCGCACAAGAAAAGCCTGGTCGCGCCGCGTTGCCGATTGATGGCGTTGGGTATCGCCAATGTTGCACTGCGATGCATGCCGTTCATGTGCGCGTGGGTGTCCACCGGTGGCTGTGGCAGATGCCCGCAATGCGGCGCGCGCGTCGCAAGGCGAGAGCAGTGAACAAGGGCGAAAGCCGTCGGCGTGCAAGCGTGGCGCGAGGGCGTCCCCAGCGCCCGCTACGCCACCCTCGAGCTGCATGGACTTGACTTCGTAGGAGCGGCTTCAGCCGCGACGGGCGTTCCCGGGACGCCCCATCGCGGCTGAAGCCGCTCCTACGCGATATCGCGGATGGCCGCTCAATACCGGCAGCACATGATCGGTGACGGGTCGGCGTTGCCCCAACAAAAAGGGCGTGGCCTCGCGGCCACGCCCTCGCACTTGCACCGCTTGCCGCGATCAGCGACCGAACAGGCGCAGCCCTTCCACGTAGGTGCTGAAGCGCGCGCTGTTGTCGCTGGGGTCGGCGTCGGCCGAGGTCGAGCCGGCGCTGGCGCCGATCACGATCTGGCGGTCGGCCGGCAGCGGCCGCGTCGCCAGGCTCAGGCGGAACGCGGCGCTGGCGCCCGGCGCCAGGTCGGCGCCGCTGCGGCACTGGAAGCGCGCGCTGCGCAGGCCATGGTTCTGCCGCACGCACTGCCAGCCGCGCGGCGGCACCAGCGCGGTGAGCGCCGACAGGGTGCTGCCGTCGATCTCCAGGCTGGCGCCCTGCACCGGCGCGTTGCCGTGGTTGCGCACGTCGATGCGGTAGTCGGCGAAGAAGGCCAGGAACGGCAGGGTGGCCGGGCCATCGATCGACACCGCCAGGTCGCCGGCCGGGCGCGCCTGCACCGCCACCGTGGCGCTGCCGCCGTTGTCGCCGGGGCTGGGGTCCTCGGTCTGCGAGGCCACCGACGCGGCCAGGCTCAGGCTGCGCCCGACCAGGGCGGTGCCGGCCGGTACCGCCACCTCGAAGCGTGGCGTGGCGCCGGCGGCGAACTGCGCGGTGCTGCAGGTGACCACGGTCTGCGCGGCCACCTCCGGCGCGGCGCAATCCCAGCCCGGGGCGGCGGTCACGCTCGGGGTCACCGCCGCGTCCAGGGCGAAGGCCACCGCGGCGGCGCGCGCCGCGTCCGGACCGGCATTGGCCAGTTCCACGCTGTAGCGGATGGTGTCGCCGGCATAGACCGATGCGTTGGCGGCGCTCACGCGCAGGCTCAGGTCGGCGCGTTCCAGCGGCTTGAGCTTGATCAGCACCACTGCCGGGTCGTGGTCGGACAGCCGTGCCGGCGAGTTGGCGTCGTTGCGCGCCACGGCCGGGAAGTCGGCGTTGAGCCGCGCATGGCCTTCGCTGAGGCCGGCGATCTGCGCCGAGCGCATCAGCGCGCGGTTGGCCAGGATGTGGTCCAGCGACTGTATGTTGCCGTCGTAGGCGTAGGAGTAGCTCTGGTCCGGCGTCGACAGCAGGGTCAGGTTGTACAGCGCCGGGTCGACCAGGGTGGCGCCGTCGCCGCCGACCACGGTCTGCGCGTCGGGCGCCGGCAGGCCGGTGATGGTGCCCATCGCATCGACGTAGCCGTCGTTGAACTCGAAGGCGTTGAAGTCGCCCATCACCAGCAACTGCTCGCTGGGATCGGCGGCCTGGCGCGCCTGCAGCAGGTTCGCCAGGAACACCGCCTGCGCCTGGCGCTTGGCGCGGATGCGCTGGCCGCTGGCGTCGTCCGTCTCGGCGCCGTTGAGCGAGCGCTGGTGCACCTCGACCACGGTCAGCGGCAGCGCGCGGCCGTCGGCGAAATGCACCACCGCCTTCAGCAGCAGCGGCGGACGGTCGTTGAGCAGGCTCACGGTGCCGCTGGGCTCGGTCCAGGTGGCGGCCTTGCCTTCCTGGCTCACCGAGACCACCTCGACGCGAGCGAGGCCGGCGCCGATCTGCGCGGTCTTGACCAGGAAGCCGACGTCGATGCCGCCGACGTCGTTGCCTTCCTGCAGGTAGGCCACGTACTGCGGATCGGGCTGGCCGGCGGCCACCGCGTCGCGGTTGACGCGGTCGGCCAGGGTCTGCAGCACGCTCAGGTTCTCGATCTCCACCGTGCCGAGGATGTCGGGGGTGTTGAGGTAGTTGCGGATCGCCAGCGAGGCCTTGTTGAGGCGGGCCTGGTAGGCGGCCGCGGTCAGCACCGGTTCGCCGATCGCCGGATCGTTCTGGTCGTCGAAGAAGCGCTCCATGTTGTAGGTGGCGATGTTGACGTCGTCGGCCTGCGGCGCCGGGGCCGGCCTGGGCTGGTCGGCGCCGTTGCACTGCACGGTGGGCGCGGTTTCCGGGTAGATCGTGTAGCGGCGGAAGCTGTAGTCCAGCGGACCGCTGACGTCGAGCACGGTGCAGCCGGAAGCCACGTCGATGCGCTGGCCGCCGAGGCCGGCGCTGCCGACCGCGATCACCTGCGGGCTGGTGTTCCAGCGCGGCACGTCGGCCGGGGAGCCGGCCGGCAGCGCGTCGGGCTGCTGCACGCCGGCGGTGCGCCAGGCGCGCGGCAGGCCGGTGACCACCGCATGGAACACGCCGTTGCTGGTCGCGCTGGCGTTGGTCTCGTTGACGTTGCCCAGGGTCGGGGTGTTGACGGTCAGGCTGGGCACGGTGACACGCATGCCTTCCAGGCGCTCGAGCTGGTCGTAGGCGCCGTTCGGGTCGGGGAAGCGGGTGGTCAGCTCGACCGCGGCCGGCAGCGGATTGCCGGTGGACTGCAGCAGCACCGTCGGCGAGGTCAGTTCGGTCAGCGGCGGCTGGCTGGGGTCGGTGCTGGGCACGTACTCGACCACCGTGGCCTGCACCCGCACCGCGTTGCCCACCGCGGCCTCGGCCGGCGGCGCACTGCCGGTGTAGACGTAGATGCCCTCGGAGGTGAGCGGGTCGGCGTCGGCCTGGGCGTCGGGCGTTTGCAGGAAGAACCCGGCACTGCGCCGCGCGGTGACGATGCCGCTGGTGGCGATCACCTGGCCGACCAGCGGCGAGCGCGCGCCGCTGCCCTGGATGCTGTGGATCGGCACCAGGTTGAAGTCGTCGTTGAGGATCACCCCGCTGGCGGTCAGCGTGGAGGGCAGCGCACCGCTGACCCCGTTGATGTCCAGGTAGAAGGTCTCGTCCGGTTCGTTGCTGGTGTCGCCGTTGACCAGCACGCGTACCTCGGCGCTGCTCTCGCCGGCCGGGATGGTCACCTGGGTGGCGGCCAGCGCCTGGTAATCGCTGCCGGCGCTGGCGGTGCCGTCGCGGGTGGCGGCGGTGAAGCTCACGCCGGCGCTGCCGGCCGGCTGGCTCAGCGTCACGGTGAACACGAACGCGGTGCTGCCGCTGTCGCCTTCGGCGCGGCTGACGTTGGCTACGCTGGCCACCGGCAGGTTGCCGCCGCCGCACAGGCTGACCGCCGCGGCGCTGTTGCGCGGGGTCGGCGCGCCGGTGGCGAAGTCGGCATTGTTGTTGTCGCTGTCGGTGCAGCCGCCGTTGCCGCGCAGCACCGCCAGGGTGTTGCTGGGCGCGGCGGTCGGGGCGCTGCCTTCGGCGCAGCTGGCACTGCTGCCGTAGCCGACGAAGTCGGCGTTGCCGGCCGGGCAGGCGCCGCTCAGCGCGGCGCTGGCCTTGCTCAGCGCGATCTTGCCGGCGGTGCCGCTCATGGCGATGGTGCCGGTGGCGTCGGGCGTGGGCAGCGCGGTGCTGCCACCGCTGCCGTCGGCCTGCTTGACCAGGTAGTAGCCGCCGGGCGCGATGCTGCCGCTCAGCGGGGTGACCTGCCAGCTGCTGCCGGCGGCCGAGGCGTACTGCACCGACCAGCCGGCCAGGCTCACCGCCTCGCTGCCGTTGTTGTGCAATTCGACGAAATCGCTCTTGTAGGTGGCGCCGCTGTTGCCGCCACCGCCATAGACCTGGCTGATGACCACCTGGGCCTGGGCGTACCCGGCACCACCCAGCGCGCACGACAACACTGCAGCTCGAAGCAGCATGGTTCGCATGAACAAGATCTCCCCAATCCTTGAAGACGTGGACTAACGCAGATGACTTTGACGGCGCCCCCCAGGCGCCGCCGACGATTGTGCCGGAGTTTGTCAGCCGGTGCTGACCAATGTGTGACATTCGTCGCTGCGGTACCCTTGCCGGCCCGGAACACCCGCGCCGCCCCCACGCCTGCTGCCCATGCCCGTCGAACAGAACCAGCGCCCGCTCGAAGCCGGCATCCATACCGACCTGGAAGGCCGGCTGACCTATGGCGGCTACCTGCGCCTGGACCGGCTGCTGTCGGCGCAGCAGCCGCTGTCGAACCCGCCGCACCACGACGAACTGCTGTTCATCGTCCAGCACCAGACCTCCGAACTGTGGCTGAAGCTGCTGGCGCACGAGCTGGGCGCGGCGATCGCGCACCTGCAGCGCGACCAGGTGTGGCAGTGCCGCAAGGTGCTGGCGCGCAGCAAGCAGGTGCTGCGCCTGCTGACCGAGCAGTGGTCGGTGCTGGAGACCCTGACCCCGTCCGAGTACATGGGCTTCCGCGACGTGCTGGGCCCGTCCTCCGGGTTCCAGTCGCTGCAATACCGCACCATCGAATTCATGCTCGGCAACAAGAACGCGCAGATGCTGCCGGTGTTCGACCACGACCCGCAGGGCCAGGCGGCGCTGCAGGCGGTGCTGGAGGCGCCCAGCCTGTACGAGGAGTTCCTGCGCTACCTGGCCCGCTTCGGCCACGCGGTGCCGGCGCCGTACCACGCCCGCGACTGGCGCCAGCCGCACGTCAGCGACCCGCTGCTGCGCCCGGTGTTCGAGCGCATCTACGAGAACACCGACCGCTACTGGCGCGAGTACGCGCTGTGCGAGGACCTGGTGGACCTGGAGACCCAGTTCCAGCTGTGGCGCTTCCGCCACATGCGCACGGTGATGCGGGTGATCGGCTTCAAGCGCGGCACCGGCGGCTCCAGCGGCGTCGGCTTCCTGCAGCAGGCGCTGGCGCTGACCTTCTTCCCGGAACTGTTCGAGGTACGGACCTCGGTGGGGCTGGAGGGTCGCGGTCCGCAGGCCGGCGATGCGACTGCGGCCACGCAGGGATCGTCCTCGCAGTAGCGTGCCGGCGCGCCGCAGACGCGCGCGCACCTGCGTGGAGACGGACCGAAGCGGTGCCGATCCAGGCGTCGCCCGGCCATGTTCGCGTGCAGCAAGGCGCGCGTGCGCGGCCATCGCGGCGCCGCTCCAAGGCCACCGTTTTGCAGGGCGCAGGCCCGGAAATCGCGACGCGCGGGCCGTCCGGGATTTGACGCCACGCCGTCCCTCGGTGATCCTCGCGCGTTGCCCGGCCTGGCCGGACGCACCGCCCCAGCCCATCCTGAATACGCAAGGGAACACCGCATGAGCGTTGACGTCGTCGCGTCGAACCACCCCGCCTCACCGCAGCCGCCGTCAGCGCAACCGCCCGAATTCAAGACCCTGCTGGGCCATCCACGTCCGCTGTGGATGCTGTTCATGACCGAGTTCTGGGAGCGCTTCGCGTTCTACGGCATTCGCTGGGCGCTGGTGCTGTACATCGTGGCGCAGTTCCATGGCGGCCAGGGCACGGGCCAGGCCTCGGCCAGCGCCACCTACGGAGCGTACCTGGCGCTGGTGTATGCGGCGGCGATCTTCGGCGGCTATATCGCCGACCGGGTGCTCGGCTACCAGCGTTCGATCCTGGTCGGTGCCGCGGTCATGTCCACCGGCCTGTTCCTGATCTCCGTGCCCAACCCGCAGATCTTCGAGCTGGGCCTGGCCACGGTGGTGGTCGGCAACGGCCTGTTCAAGCCCAACATCTCGACCATGGTCGGCAAGCTGTACAGCGCCGCCGATCCGCGCCGCGACAGCGGGTTCACCATCTTCTACATGGGCATCAACCTGGGCGCGATGATCGCGCCGTGGCTGACCCAGCAGCTGGCCGAAAAGGTGTTCGGCACCGAAGCGATGCCGTCCTACAAGATGGTGTTCATCGCGTCGGGCATCGGCATGCTGATCAGCCTGGTGTGGTTCTGGTTCGGCCGCCGCCAGCTCAAGGGCATCGGCGCGCCGTTGCCGGGCGGCGCAAGCAACATGCGCGTGGTCTACGTGCTGCTGGGCATGCTGGTGGCGATCCCGGCGGTGTACCTGGCGCTGGCCGCCGGCGCCGAAGTGCTGCAGTGGATCCTCAGCACCATGTTCGTGGCGCTGGCGATCATGCTGCTGGTGGAGGGCATCCGCAACGGCAAGGTGGCGCGCGACAAGGTCATCGCGATGCTGATCATCTTCGCCTTCAACGTGCTGTTCTGGATGTTCTTCGAACAGGCCGGCAGCTCCTTCACCTTCCTCGCCGACGAGATCGTCAACCGCCAGTTCGGCGACTGGACCTTCCCGACTGCGTGGTTCCAGTCGGTCAACTCGCTGGCGATCATCACCCTGGCCCCGGTCATCGCCTGGATCTGGGTCAAGGCCGGCCGCTTCAATCCGTCGATCTCGCGCAAGTTCGCGCTGGGCCTGATGTTCAACGGCCTGGCCTTCCTGCTGCTGATGTTTGCGCTGTCGAGCCTGGTCAACGACGCCGGCAAGATCCCGTTCTGGACGCTGTTCATGGTCTACGTCATCCAGTCGGTGGGCGAGCTGTGCCTGTCGCCGATCGGATTGTCGATGGTGACCAAGCTGGCGCCGGTGCGCCTGGTCGGCTTCGGCATGGGCGGCTGGTTCCTGTCCACCGGCATCGGCAACAACCTGTCCGGCATCTTCGCCAGCCATGTCAGCGGCGAAGGCGGCATGACCGTGTCTTCCGCGCTGGGCGGGTATACCTTCGGCTTCTGGGCGTTGCTGGGCGCCGGCGTGGTGCTGTTCCTGATCGCGCCGTTGATCAGCAAGCTGATGCATGGTGTGAAGTGAGGACGTGCCAATGACGATGAACAAGACGATCTGCGCCGCCCTGGCGGCGGTGCTGGCCCTGGGCGGCTGCAGCCAGACGGCGCCGCCCGATGCGCAGGCGCCGGCCAAGCCACTGGATACCTCGGTGCAGAAGCCGCCGGTGGCCGATCCCAACCAGCCGGTGGCCTCGGGCAATACCCCGGCCGCCGCCGACATCGCCGCGGCCAAGGCGCTGGGGGCACAGTTCGACCCGCAGCGCAACCCGGCCGACGACCTGGACACCGCCATGGTCGAGGCCAAGCGCGGCGGCAAGCGCATCCTGCTCGACGTGGGCAACGAGGCCTGCGACTGGTGCCACACCCTGGACACCTTCATCGAGGGCGACGCGGAACTGCGCAGCTTCCGCGACGCCAACTTCGTGTGGGTCAAGGTCAACGTCAGCGACGCCAACAAGAACGAGGCGTTCATGGCGCAGTACCCGAAGATCGTCGACTTCCCGCACCTGCTGGTGCTCGACGCCGACGGCAAGCTGCTGCACTCGCAGGTGGTCGGCGACCTGCAGAAGGACAAGGGCTACGACCGCAAGAAGTTCTCGGACTTCCTCAAGGAATGGGCGCCGCCCAAGCCCTGAGCCGCTCCTACGGTGTTTTAAGGCCTAAGTTTTACGGGCCCCGGCGCCTCAGCGCCCGGTCATGCTCGGCAGGCCCTCGGCCGCCAGGCGGTCGATCAGCCGGTTCAGCAGGCGCTGCTCGTCCTCGCTGAAGGGCGCCAGCAGGCGCCGTTCGCATTCCAGCACCATTGGCGCCACCACCTGGTAGACCTCCACCCCTGCAGGGGTCAGGTGCAGCACCGAGCGGCGGCGGTCGTCGCCATGGGTCTCGCGCTGGATGAACCCGCGCTCCAGCAGCCGCGCCACCGCCCGGCTCACCGCCACCTTGTCCATCGCGGTGCGCTCGGAGACCTCGCCGGCCGACAGGCCCGGATACAGCGCCAGGACCGCCATCACCCGCCATTCGGTCACCGCCATGCCGTAGCGCTCGCCGTAGACGCGGGCGATGTTGCTGCTGATGCGGTTGGACAGCACGCTGATCCGGTACGGCAGGAACCGTTCCAGATCCAGGGAGGGCGGGTCGGGCGTCGGGGCGGGCGTGGCGATCGTCATGCTGCATTGCACCTTGCTGGTGGTTTCACTTGTAACTACAACGGAGGATACTACGGCCATTCTCGCGAGTCTGGCGTCCGTCCGCACCCGAAATTTCGGCCCGGCCGCCGCACCCCGTCCTCCAGGAGACGCGTCATGAGTGCACAACCGCAACATCCGTCGCAGCCGGCCAACCTCGGCATGCAGGTCACCACCTTCGAGAACCCGATGGGCATCGACGGTTTCGAGTTCGTGGAATTCGCCGCGCCGGCCGGGCAGGGCGAGCAGTTGCATGCGTACTTCCGCAGCATGGGCTTCACGGCGGTGCTGCGTCATCGCCAGCGCGCGATCACCGTGTACCGCCAGGGCGGGGTCAACTTCCTGGTCAACGAGGAACCGAATTCCTTCGCCGCCGATTTCGCTGCCGCGCACGGCCCCTGCGCCTGCGGTTTCGCTATCCGCTTCCGGCATCCGGCCGACGAGGTGTTCGCCAAGGTGCTGGAGAACGGCGGCGAAGCCATCGCCGACAAGGCCGACACCCGCGCGGTGCCGGCGCCGGTGGTCAAGGGCATCGGCGACTGCATGCTCTACCTGGTCGACCAGTACGGCGAGAAGGGCTCGGTGTACGCAGATTTCGAGCCGGTGCCCGGCGCCGAGCAGCATCCGACCGGGTTCGGCCTCACCTTCATCGACCACCTGACCCACAACCTGTACTTCGGCAACATGCAGCGCTGGTCGGACTACTACGAACGCCTGTTCAACTTCCGCGAGATCCGCTATTTCGACATCAAGGGCGCCAAGACCGGGCTGGTGTCCAAGGCGATGACCGCACCGGACGGCGTGGTGCGCATCCCGCTCAACGAATCGTCGGATCCCAAGAGCCAGATCAACGAGTACCTGGATGCCTACCGCGGCGAGGGCATCCAGCACATCGCCTGCTTCACCGACGACATCTACGAGACCGTCGAGCGCATGCGCGCGGCCGGCGTCGCGTTCCTGGACACGCCGGACACCTATTTCGAGGTGATCGACCAGCGCATTCCCAACCACGGCGAGGACGTGCCGCGGCTGGCGCGCAACAAGATCCTGATCGACGCCGACCCGGAAACCAAGCAGCGCAAGCTGCTGCAGATCTTCACCCAGAACTGCATCGGCCCGATCTTCTTCGAGATCATCCAGCGCAAGGGCAACGAAGGCTTCGGCGAAGGCAACTTCAAGGCGCTGTTCGAGAGCATCGAGCGCGACCAGATGAAGCGCGGCGTGCTCTGACGGCGGATGCTGACAGCGCAGCGCGGAGAGTTCGGACAGCGGCATTAGCCCCTCTCCCATCGGGAGAGGGGTTGGGGTGAGGGTACGGTGGGGGGCATGGAACTCAAGCCGCCATTGCCCACAACCACATTGAGAAACGCCCGCGGTTTGCGCCGTGACATGACCGATGCCGAAAGAAAACTCTGGCGCCACCTGCGAAACGGAGGCCTGCTTGGCCTGAAATTCCGTAGGCAGCATCCAATGCCGCCGTACGTCGTCGATTTTTATTGCGAGGCGTTGAAGCTTGTCGTTGAACTGGATGGATCGCAACATTTGGAAGCGGCCGACGCCGAGCGAACGCGTTACCTGCAGTCGCAAGGAATGTACGTACTGCGTTTCTGGAACAACGATGTGATGCTGCAAGCGGATGCGGTCCTGGAGTCGATTCTGTACTTCGTCGGTGCCCGTACCCTCACCCCAACCCCTCTCCCGGTGGGAGAGGGGCTTCAAGCAGAAGAGCCCTTGTCATGAACATCCAACCCAACGGCTACATGTCCGGCTTCGGCAACGAATTCGCCACCGAGGCGGTGCCCGGCGCGTTGCCGGTCGGGCAGAACTCGCCGCAGCGCGTGGCCCACGGCCTGTATGCCGAGCAACTGTCGGGCACCGCGTTCACCGCGCCGCGTGGCGTGAACCGGCGCAGTTGGCTGTACCGCATCCGCCCGGCGGTGATGCATGGCGGCTTCGTCGCCTACGACCGCGCGGCCGCGTTCCACAACGATTTCCAGCGCGGCCCGGTGCCGCCGGATCAGTTGCGCTGGAGTCCGTTACCGCTGCCGGAGACGCCGGTGGACTTCGTCGATGGCCTGTACGCGATGGCCGGCAACGGCTCGGCCGAAGCGCAGCATGGCGTGGCGGTGCACCTGTATGCGGCCAACGCCTCGATGCAGGGCCGGTTTTTCTACAACGCCGATGCAGAAATGCTGTTGGTGCCGCAGCTCGGCCAACTGCGCCTGTGCACCGAACTGGGCACGCTGGAGCTGGCGCCGCAGGAGATCGCGGTGATCCCGCGCGGCGTGCGCTTCCGCGTGGAACTGCCCGATGGCCCCGCGCGCGGCTACGTGTGCGAGAACTTCGGCGGCCTGCTGCGGCTGCCGGACCTGGGGCCGATCGGCGCCAACGGCCTGGCCAACCCGCGCGACTTCCTCACCCCGGTGGCCGCCTACGAGGAGAACGAGGGCGCGTTCGAACTGATCGCCAAGTTCCAGGGCCATCTGTGGCGCGCGCCGATCGGGCATTCGCCGCTGGACGTGGTCGCCTGGCACGGCAACTACGCCCCGTACAAGTACGACCTGCGCCGTTTCAACACCATCGGCTCGATCAGCTTCGACCATCCCGATCCGAGCATCTTCACCGTGCTGACCGCGCCCAGCGACACGCCCGGCACCGCCAACATGGATTTCGCGATCTTCCCGCCGCGCTGGCTGGTGGCGCAGCACACCTTCCGGCCGCCGTGGTTCCACCGCAATGTCGCCAGCGAGTTCATGGGCCTGGTGCACGGCGTCTACGATGCCAAGGCCGACGGCTTCGCCCCGGGCGGGGCGTCGCTGCACAACTGCATGAGCGGGCATGGTCCGGACGCGGCCACCTTCGACAAGGCCTCGCAGGCCGATCTGTCGCGGCCGGACATCATCGCCGACACCATGGCCTTCATGTTCGAGACGCGTGCGGTGCTGCGCCCGACCGCGCAGGCGCTGGATGCCGCGCATCGTCAGCGCGATTACCAGCAGTGCTGGCAGGGCCTGCGCCGGCAGTTCCGCGCGCCCTGAGCGGGCGTCGGCGCGGCTGCGCCACTCAGGCTGGTGCCGAGGCTGCCCCTGCCGTTGCTGCCGGTGCCCTGGGCGGCGGCGCTGCGCTCAGGCGGCCTCCGCCGCCGCCGTCAGCGCGCCGTGCAGCGATGCCGGCAGGATCTCCAGCACGCGCTCGCGGATGCGCTGCGCGTAGCGCTCGGAGGTCATCTCCGGCATCGTGCGCAGCGCCAGCGCGATCGCGCACAGGGTGTCCTGTTCCTCGCGTGCGGCGCGCAACTGCTGCTGCACCGCCGGCGAGGCCGGATGCCGCTGCAGTTGCAGCAGGTCCAGCAGATACATGCGCGCATTGAGCAACGCGCGCCGCGGGTCCGTCGATGACGGCGGCGCGCTTGTCGCCACCGGCATGGCGACGCTGCCACGGCCATCGTCCAGGTAGCCCTGCTGCAGCAGGACCAGCACGATCGCATCGGCACCGCGGCCGCCCAGCGTGGTCAGTTCCTCGACGCTGCGCTGGCCGTCGGCCAGGATCAGCACGCGTCGCTGGCGCATGTCCAGCGGCGCATCGTGCGATTGCAGTGCCGCAAGGGCGAGGGCGGTCTTGCGCGGGTGCATGGCGGCGGGGTCGGTAGGCGCGCAGCTTGGCCCGCGGCGGTGAAATGCCGATGACAGGTGCGATGCGCTGGCGTGTCGGTGCCGACAGTCGCCTTGCCGTCGGCACGGTCGAGCGCCTGGTCCGGGACGCGGTGCGCAGCCGCGCGTGCTCGGCGGCGTGTCGCCGCCGCCGTGCAGTGCGAGGGCATGCACGCTAGCCTATGCGCTGGTCCAGCGAGGAACTGCGATGAAGCCGATTCAACCAGGCGTGGCGGTCTTGCTGCTCGCGCTCGGCGCCTGCGACCGGCCGCCGCCATCGCCGCCGGCCGCGCCTCCCGCGCCATCGGCGCCTGCCGCTGCCGTGGCCGACGATGGCGCCTTGCCGCCGCCGGAGATCGACCAGCCCGACGGCGACGTGCCGCCGGCACGGGCCCCGGCCTCGGCGCTGCCGCCGGAGCTGGCGGCGGGGGACCGGCAACTGGCGCGCATCGACGGCTACGGCGACCTGCGCCTGGGCATGAGCGCGGCGCAGGCACGTGCGGCCTGGGGCGGCGAACTCGACGGCCAGCCCAGCGCCGGCAGCAGCTGCTACGTGCTGCGTCCGCGCTGGGCCAAGGGCAACCACCAGTTCGGCCTGATGGTCGAAGACGACACGCTGGTGCGCTACGACGTGCGCACCGCCAAGGAAACCGCGCCCGGCGGCGGCAAGGTCGGCATGGACCTGGCGCAACTGCGCGCGCTGTATGCCGGCCGGCTGGAGGAACAGCCGCACAAGTACGTCGAAGGCGCGAAGGTGCTGCGCGTGCGCGGCGAGTCCGGCCAGCCGGGCGTGCTGGTGTTCGACACCGACGCCGCCGGCAAGGCCATCGCCTGGCGCGTGGGCCTGCCGCCGCAGGTGGATTACGTGGAGGGCTGTGGTTGAACAGCTGGGAATGGTGAATCGAGAATGGGGAATGGGAACAGCTTGAGGGTTGAGTGACTGATGCAGTTTCTGCCGCTGTCACCTCACCGGCGCATGACCGCTCTTTGCTCCTCTCGTTTCCGATTCCCCATTCTCTATTCCCGATTCCCGGCCTTCAGGCCACCCGCAGCTGCCGCCGCTCGCGCCGCCGCGCGCGGCGGGCGTACCAGCGTTCGCGCAGGCAGGAGAAGATCACGTACAGCGCCGGGGTGCTGAGCAGGGTCAGGCTCTGCGAGATCAGCAGGCCGCCGATCATCGCGATGCCGAGCGGGCGGCGCAGTTCCGAGCCTTCGCCCAGGCCCACGGCCAGCGGCACCGCGGCCAGGATCGCCACCATCGTGGTCATCATGATCGGGCGGAAGCGCACGATGCAGGCCTCGCGCGCGGCCTCCAGCGGGGTCTTGCCGTGCTCGCGCTCGGCGACCAGGGCGAAGTCGATCATCATGATCGCGTTCTTCTTGACGATGCCGATCAGCAGCACCAGGGCGATCATCGAGATCACCGACAGTTCGGTGCCGGTGACCCACAGCGCCAGCAGCGCGCCCATGCCGGCGGCCGGCAGGGTGGAGAGGATGGTCACCGGGTGCACCAGGCTCTCGTAGAGCATGCCCAGCACGATGTAGACCACCACGATCGCGGCCAGCACCAGCACCAGCATCGAGTTCGGCTGCAGCTGCACGCCGAAGCCGCCGCCATCGGCGATGCGGATGTCGCCGGGCATGCGCAGCCCGGCCACGGTGGCGGCGATGATCGCATCGCCCTCGCCGGTGCTCACGCCAGGGGCCAGGTTGTAGCTCAGGTCCATGGTCGTGTACTGGTTCATGTGGGTGATCTGCGACGGCGCCAGGCCCGGCACCTGGTGCGCCACCGCCGTCAGCGGGATCATCGTGCCGTTGCGGGTGGGCACGTAGATGCGGTTCAGCGCCGCCGGCGTGGCGGTCTGGTCCGGCAGCGCGTTGACCACCACGCTGTACTGGTTGAGGTCGGAGTAGATGGTGGAGATCTGGCGCTGGCCGAACGCGCCATACAGCGCGCCGTCGATGGCGCCGATCGACACGCCCAGGCGCGCGGCCAGGGCGCGGTCGATGACGATGTTCTGGCGCAGGCCGGCGTTGTCCACGTCGGTGCCGACATCGCGCAGCTTGGGGTTCTGCTTCAGTGCGGCCTGCAGTTTCGGCAGCCACTCCTGCAGCTGCGCGTTGTCGTTGCCTTGCAGCGAGACGCGGTACTGCGCGCCCTGGCTGGTGCCGCCGCCGCCGTCGCTGGGCAGGTCCTGGATCGCGCGCAGGCGCAGCTGCAGGTCGGGGTAGCGGTCGGCCTTGGCGCTGAGCCGCGCCAGGACCTCGGCGGTGGTGTCGGTGCGGCCTTCGTCGCGGCGCTTGAGTTCGATGTTGAAGCTGGCGCTGGAACCCTGGCGGCTGCTGCCCAGGCGCGCGCCGACGATCTTCACCGCTGGGTCGGACATCAGCATGTCGGTGATGCGGCGCTGGCGGCTGACCATGTCGGCGAAGGACACGGTGGCGCTGGAGGTGGCGCGGCCCCAGATCAGGCCGGTGTCCTGCGCGGGGAACGAGCCCTTCTTGACCGCGCCGGCCAGGAACACCGTGGCCACGATCAGCAGCAGCGGGGTCAGTGCTAGCAGCAGCGCGTGGCGCAACGCGAAGTCCAGGGCCACGGTGTACACGCGCAGCATGCGTTCGTGCATGCGCTCCAGCCAGGCGCCGAAGCGGCTGGGGCGTTCCGGTTCGGCGTGCGCGGACAGGAAGCGGCTGCACAGCGCCGGGGTGAGCGTGAGCGAGACCACCGCCGAGACGCAGATCGCCGCCACCAGGGTGACGGTGAACTCGCGGAAGAACACCCCGATCATGCCGCTGGCGAACAGGATCGGAATGAACACCGCCACCAGCGAGGCGGTGATCGAGACGATGGTGAAGCCGATCTCGCGCGCACCGGCCAGCGCCGCCTCCAGCCGCGACATGCCTTCGTCGAGGTGGCGCATGATGTTCTCGATGACCACGATCGCATCGTCGACGACGAAGCCGATCGCGATCACCAGCGCCAGCAGGCTCAGGTTGTTGAGGGTGAAGCCCATCACGTGCATCGCCAGCGCCGCGCCGGCCAGCGACAGCGGCACGGTGGCCGCGGCGATCAGCGTGGGCGCCAGCCGGCGCAGGAACAGCGCCATGGTCAGCACCACCATCGCCAGGCTGATCATCAGCGTGGCCTGCACCTCGTTGAGCGAGGCGCGGATGGTCGGGGTGCGGTCGAAGTACGCCGTCATCCTGGTGCCCGGCTGCAGGTAGGTGCGCAGCATCGGGATCTCGGCCTTGACCCGGTCCACCGTCTCCACGATGTTGGCGCCGGCGCGGGTGAACACGTACATCACCACCGCCGGCTTGCCGCCGAACCAGGCCGCCTGATAGGCATCCTGCTGGCCGTCGTAGACGTTGGCGATGTCGCGCAGGCGCACCGTGCGGCCCTGCTGCTGGCTGATCACCACCTGGCCGAAGTCGGCGGCCTTGGCCACCGCGTCGTTGGCGACGATGGCGGTGGTGGTGGTGCCGTCACTGAGGAAGCCGGTGGGCGAGGTGACGTTGGCCGCGCGCACCGCATTGCGCAGGTCGTCCGGGGTCAGGCCCATGGCATTGAGCGCGCGCAGGTTCACGTCCACCCGCACCGCCGGGGTGGAGGCGCCGCCGATGTCCACCGAGGACACGCCGCTGATCTGGCGCAGGCGCTGCGCCAGCAGCGAATCGGCGACGTTGTACAGCTCGTCGGCCGATTGCGTGTCCGAGGTCAGGGCGATGGCGATGACCGGGTCGTCGTTGGGGTTGGCCTTCTGGTAGCGCGGCGTGGCCAGCCCGGAGGGCAGGTCGGCCTGCGCGGCGTTGATCGCGCTCTCCACGTCCTGCGCCGCCGAGTCGATGTTGCGGTTGCTCTGGAACACCATGAACACCTGGCTGTTCCCCTCCGAACTGGAGGACCGCATGGTGTCGATGCCGGGCACCTGGCCCAGGTGCCGTTCCAGCGGCGCGGTGACCGTGGACGCCATGGTCGCGGCATCGGCGCCGGCCTGGCTGGCCTGCACGAAGATCACCGGAATCGAGATGTTCGGCAGCGCCGCCACGCCCAGGCGCAGGTAGCACATCATGCCGATCACGAACAGGCCGATGGCCAGCAGCGCGGTGCCGATGGGACGGCGGATGAAGGGCGCGGAGATGTTCATGGGGCCGGGAATGGGGAATGGGGAATCGGGAGTCGCAGTACGCGCCCGGTGTCAGTCTTCCGGGGATCCGGCATGAAGTGAACGAGTCGGCAGCGCGCGGACACGGCGCTTTCCGATTGCCGATTCCCGATTCCCGATTCCCGGCCTCTCACGCCCGCCCCTCCGCCGCCGTCGCGTGCCGCGCCGCGCGCCGCTCGCGCCAGGTCCGCACGCGCTCGGAAGCGCGTTCCATGTACAGGTAGATCACCGGCGTGGTGTAGAGGGTGACCAGCTGCGACAGCAGCAGGCCGCCGACGATGGAGATGCCCAGCGGGCGGCGCAGTTCCGAGCCGATGCCGTCGCCCAGCGCCAGCGGCAGCGCGCCGAGCATCGCCGCGGCGGTGGTCATCATGATCGGGCGGAAGCGCAGCAGGCAGGCGCGGCGGATCGCGTCGTGGGCGCTGGCGCCCTCGCGGCGCGCGTCGATGGCGAAGTCGATCATCATGATCGCGTTCTTCTTGACGATGCCGATCAGCAGCACGATGCCGACGATGCCGTCCACCGACAGGCTCAGCCCGCACAGCATCAGCGCCAGCAGCGCGCCGACGCCGGCCGGCGGCAGGGTGGAGATGATCGTCAGCGGGTGGATGTAGCTCTCGTAGAGCACGCCCAGCACGATGTAGATCAGCACCACCGAGGCCAGCAGCAGCCACACCACGTCGGTCTGGCTGCCGGTGAATTCGGCGGCCTTGCCGATGAACTCGGCATGCAGCTGCGGCGGCAACTGCAGCTGGGCGCGGGTCTCCTCGATCGCCGCCACCGCCTGCGACAGCGAATAGCCCGGCGCCAGGTTGAACGAGACCGTCACCGCCGGCAGCTGCTGCTGGTGGCTGACCACCAGCGGCGTGGTCGACTGCTTGGCCTCGGCCACGGCCGCCAAGGGCACGGTGCCGCCGCTGCCGACGGTGATGCCGGTGTTCTGCGCGCCGATGCCGGTGGCGGTGGACGAGTTGCTGGAAGTGGTCTGGCCGAAACTGGTGGCGTTGCTGGCGGTCAACGCGCCGCTGCCGTTGCTGGCCACCGCCAATTGGTTCAGCAGCGCGGTGCTGGTGCGGAACTCCGGCGCCACTTCCAGCACCACGCGGTACTGGTTGAGCTGGGTGAAGATGGTGGAGATCTGGCGCTGGCCGAAGGCGTCGTACAGCGTGTCGTCGATGGTCTGCATCGGCACGCCGAGGGCGCTGGCCTTGTCGCGATCCACGCGCAGTTCCAGTGCGCGGCCCTGGTTGGCCAGGTTGTTGTCCACGTCGGCCAGTTCCGGGCGCTTGCGCAGCGCCTCGGTCAGGCGCATGGCCTGAGTCGCCAGTTCGGTGCTGTCCACGTCCGAGAGCGAGTACTGGTACTCGGTGGCGGCCACGCGGGTGTCCAGGGTCACGTCCTGCACCGGCTTCAGGTACAGCGCCACGCCGGGCAGCCCGGCCACCGCCTTCTGCAGCCGCGGCAGCAGGTCTTCCAGGCTGTCGCGGTCGCTGCGCGGCTTCAGCACGATGCTGAGCTGGCCCTGGTTGAGCGTGGGGTTCATCGAGCCGGCGCCGATGAAGGCGGCCACGCCGGTCACCGCCGGGTCGCGGCGCAACGCCTCGGCTACCGCCTGGGTGCGCTGCTCCATCTGCGGGAACGCCACGTTCTGGTCGGCCTGGACCACGCCGGTGATCAGCCCGGTGTCCTGCTCGGGCAGCAGGCCCTTGGGGATCACCACGTACAGCAGCACGGTCAGCACCATGGTCGCCAGCGCCACCAGCAGGGTCAGCTTCTGGTGGCCCAGCACCCAGTCCAGGCTGCGTTCGTACAGCCCCACGGTGCGCGACCACAGCGTGGTCTTGCCGGCCGCCGCCGCGCGCTCGTGCGCGTCCTCGCCCTCGGGCAGGGCGTCGGGCTTGAGCAGGTAGGCGCACATCATCGGCGTGAGCGTCAGCGACACCAGCATCGAGATCACCACCGCGATGCTCAGCACCCAGGCGAACTCGTGGAACAGGCGGCCGGTGACGCCGGGCATCAGGATCAGCGGCAGGAACACCGCCACCAGCGACACGGTCAGCGACAGCACGGTGAAGCCGATCTGGCGTGCGCCGATCTCCGCGGCCTCGCGGCCGCTCTTGCCCTGTTCGATGTAGCGCACGATGTTCTCGATCATCACGATCGCATCGTCGACCACGAAGCCGGTGGCGACCACCAGCGCCATCAGCGACAGGTTGTCCAGCGACATGCCGGCGAAGGCCATCACCGCGAAGGTGCCGGCCAGCGACAGCGGCACCGCCACCGACGGGATCACCGTGGCCCACAGCCGGCGCAGGAACACGAAGATCACCGCCACCACCAGGCCGATGGTCAGGATCAGGGTGAACTTGACCTCGTGCACCGAGGCGCGGATGGTCTCGGTGCGGTCGGAGAACACGTCCAGGTGCACGCCGGCGGGCAACACGCCCTGCAGCTGCGGCAGGATCGCGCGGATCTGCTCCACCGTCTGCACGATGTTGGCACCGGGCTGGCGGCGCACTTCCAGCAGCACCGCCGGCTTGCCGTCGGCCCAGGCGGCAAGCTGGTCGTTCTCCACCCCGTCCACCACCTTTGCCACGTCCGACAGCCGCACCGGCGCGCCGTTCTTGTAGCTGATGACGGTGTCGCGGTACTCGGCGGCGCTGGACAGCTGGTCGTTGGTGCCGATGCTGTAGGACTGGGTCTTGCCGTTGAGCGAGCCCTTCGGCGCGTTGACGTTGGTCTGGGTCAGCGCGCTGCGCAGCGCCTCCATGGTCAGGCCCATGTTCGACAGCTGCGCCGGATTGACCTGGATGCGCACCGCCGGGCGCACGTTGCCGGCGATCGACACCAGGCCCACGCCCGGCACCTGCGACAGGCGCTGGGCCAGGATCGAGTCGGCGTAGTTGTTGACGTCGCGCAGCGGCAGCGTGTCGGAGCTGAGCTTGAGGGTGAGGATCGCCGCGTCGGCCGGGTTCACCCGGTTGTAGACCGGCTGGTAGGGCAGCGAGGAGGGCAGGGTGGACTGGCGGATCGCCGCCTGCACGTCCTGCGCGGCGATGTCGATGTCGCGGTCCATCGCGAACTGCAGCACGATCGTGGACAGGCCGGCCGACGAGTCGGAAGTCATCATCTGCAGCCCGGAGATCTGCCCGAGCTGCCGCTCCAGCGGCGTGGTCACCAGCGAGGCCATGGTGCTGGCGTTGGCGCCGGGATATTGCGTGGTCACCACCAGGCTGGGCGCGTCGATTTCCGGCAGCGCCGACACCGGCAGCTGCCGGTAGCCGAGGATGCCGAGCAGCAGCACGCCTGCCATCAGCAAGGTGGTGGCGATCGGGCGGCGGATGAAGATCGTCGAAAAGCCCACGGGGAAGATCCTTGCTGGTGAGAGTCCGGCGCGGCCGCGCCGGCGCCGGGGAAAACGGCGGAATCAGCGGCGGCCGTGGCCCCGCGCCGCGATCGCGGCGCGGCATGGCGACGCCGCCGCCTGCAGGCGCCCCAGTCGCGGCCGGCCGCGCGGGCGCGGCACGGCTCTCGCCAGGGCGCGCGGCGCGCTCAGCGCGGCCCGCCGCCGCCGCGGCGTCCACCGCCGCGTTGCTGCTGCTTGCCCTCGGCGGCCTTCAGTTCGGCCTCGGTCGGCTCCGGCGGCGCCTCGCCCGGCTTCAGCGCGGTCACCTTGGTGCCGGGCTTGAGCCGGAACTGGCCTTCGGTGACCACCCGCTCGCCGGCCTTCAGGCCTTCGGTCAGCTGCACCTGGCTGTCGCCGACTTCCGCGCCCTGCTTGACCGTCTGCATCTTGACCGTGTTGTCGGCCTGCACCACGTACACGTAGTCGCCGTTGGGGCCGCGCTGCACCGCCTGGGTCGGCACCACCACCCCGTCGGGCACGGTGCGCAGGGTCAGGCGCACGTTGACGAACTGGCCCGGCCACAGCGCGCGGTCGTTGTTCGGGAACACCGCGCGGACCTTGAAGGTGCCGGTGTCGGCGCTGATCTGGTTGTCGATCACGTCGACCTGGCCGTCGGCGGCGATCGGATGCGCGTCGGTGCGGTCCAGCGCGGCCACCGGCAGCGGCGCCGCCGCCTGCGCCTGGCGCACGTCCTGCAGCTGGATCTCGGGCAGGTTGAAGGTGACGTAGATCGGGTGCACCTGGGTGATGGTGACGATGGTGCTGCTGGTGCTGACGATGTTGCCCACGTCCACCCCGCGGATGCCGGCGATGCCGTCGCTGGGGGCGAGGATGCGGGTGTACTGCAACTGCACCTGCGCCGCGCGCATCTGCGCGTCGTTGGCGGCGACCGCCGCTTCGTACTGCGCCACCTGATTGCGCTGCGTGTCCAGGTCGGTCTTGGCCACGTACTGGCGGTAGGCCGGCGAGTCGGAGCGCTGGAAGGTGGAGCGCGCGGTGGCCAGCAGCGCCTGGTTCTGGCGCTTGCTCGCCGCGGCCTGGTCGTAGCTGGCCTGCAGCGAGCGCGGGTCGATCTGCGCCAGCAGCTCGCCCTTCTTGACTTCCTGGCCTTCGCGGAAGTTCAGGCTCATCAGCTGGCCGCCGACCTGCGGGCTGACGGTGACGGTGCTCAGCGCGGTCACCGTGCCGGTGGCGGTGGCGTAGATCGGCACCGCCTGGCTGCTGGCGGCGACTACCGTGACCGGCACCGGCGTGTTGTCGCTGTCGTCGCCCATGCCGGCGTCGCCACCCTTGTGATGCCCGCCGCCGCGCATGAAACGCGTGCCCACCACCACCAAGGCCACCGCTGCGAGGATCAGCAGCGCAATCTTCCAGAAACGCGACATCCGGGGAAACTCCTGTGGCGAGGCGGGGTGGAGGACCCTCCCGCAGTGGCTGGTGCAACGGTCGCGAAAGCATATCGCCGGCGCGTTGCGATTGGACCATGACTGAAGGGACAGACCCCGCGGGCGGGCGAGGCCGGTCGTTCGCTCTCGCAACGCACCGGCGGCGCATCGGTTGACACGGATTCGCAAGGGTTTTTTCACCGCGGCGGGATCCACGGCCGCCCCCGGCCGGCCGCCGATGCACTACATTGACTGAACGCCTGTTGCGTCCCGACCTGGAGTCCTGCCATGCCGCGCCTGTCCCGCCTGCTGTCCGCGATGCTGTTCGCCGTCCCCGCCCTGGCCTGGGGGCAGAGCGCCGAGCGCCCGGAGGTGGCGGCTGCCGCGGCCAGGCTGCAGGCCAAGGTGGTGGAGTGGCGGCGCGACTTCCACCAGCACCCGGAGCTGTCCAATCGCGAGGAGCGCACCGCCGCCAAGGTCGCCGAGCGGCTGCGCGCGCTGGGCCTGAAGCCGCAGACCGGCATCGCCCACCACGGCGTGGTGGCGATCGTCAAAGGCGCGCTGCCCGGGCCGAAGATCGCCCTGCGCGCGGACATGGACGCGCTGCCGGTGACCGAGCAGACCGGCCTGCCGTTCGCCTCCAAGGCCACCGGCGAGTACCGCGGCGAGACCGTGGGGGTGATGCACGCCTGCGGCCACGACGCGCACACCGCGATCCTGCTCGGCGTGGCCGAGGCCCTGGTGGCGATGCGCGCGCAGCTGCCGGGCGAGGTCATGCTGGTGTTCCAGCCGTCGGAGGAGGGCGCGCCGGGCAACGAAGAGGGCGGCGCCTCGCTGATGCTCAAGGAAGGCCTGTTCCGCGACTTCAAGCCGCAGGCGATGTTCGGCCTGCACGTGTTCTCCAGCGTCCAGGCCGGCAAGATCGCGGTGCGCGGCGGCCCGCTGATGGCCGCCTCGGACCGCTTCAGCATCAAGGTGGTCGGCCGCCAGACCCACGGCTCGGCGCCGTGGAACGGCATCGACCCGATCGTGGCCAGTGCCGACCTGATCGGCGCCGCGCAGAGCGTGATCAGCCGCCGCGCCAACCTGTCCAAGCAGCCGGCGGTGCTCAGCTTCGGCGCGATCAAGGGCGGTATCCGCTACAACATCATTCCCGACGACGTGGAGATGGTCGGCACCATCCGCACCTTCGACGAGGGCATGCGCCAGCAGATCTTCGCCGACCTCAAGACCGTGGCCGAGCACACCGCCGCCGCGCACGGCGCCAAGGCCGAGGCGCACGTACCCGACCAGGACGGCAACCCGGCCACGGTCAACGACCCGGCACTGACCGCGCGCATGCTGCCCAGCCTGCAGGCGGTGGTCGGCGCCGGCAACGTCTACGAACCGCCGCTGCAGATGGGCGCGGAGGATTTCTCGTACTACGCGCAGCAGGTGCCGTCGATGTTCTTCTTCGTCGGCGCCACCGGCCCCGGCATCGACCCCGCGACCGCGCCCAGCAACCACTCGCCGCACTTCCTGCTCGACGAGACCGCCCTGGACGTCGGCCTGCGCGCGATGCTGCAGGTGTCCTTGGATTATCTGGGGATGAAGCCGGAGGCCTGAAGGGGCGGGAGTGGGGAATCGGGAGTGGGGATTGGTAAAAGCGGCAGTCCCGCAGCCCCGTAACGGCATCGTGCGTCGGCCCGGCAGCGATGGACAGATGGACATCCGTAGGAGCGGCTTCAGCCGCGACGGGCGTTACCGGGAAGGCTGTCGCGGCTGAAGCCGCTCCTACGACGCGCGGCGCTGGATCGCCTCTTGTGGGAGCGACGTCAGTCGCGACGCGCGAAGCCCTGAGCCGAAGGATTCCTTCGGCACCAATCGTGGCCGCCCTTCCAGACGCGCGCATGTGCCCTGCGCCCTTTCCCCGTAGGAGCGGCTTCAGCCGCGACGGGCGTTACCGGGAAGACTGTCGCGGCTGAAGCTGCTCCTACGCGCGCCGCGCTGGATCGCCTCTGTGGGAGCGACTTCAGTCGCGACGCATGAAGCCTTGCAGCGACGCAAGCACCTCGACGCAAGCACGTGCAGCATCGCTTCAGCCCATCCCGAATCCCCACTCCCCACTCCCCGCCCATACACCTCCCAGCCAGAACGCGCCCGCTACACTGCACCACATGAACACCCCCCAGGATTCCAGCCTCGGCCGCGAGGTCGCCTACCCGTCGCAGTACGATCCCGCGCTGCTGTTTCCCATCCCGCGCGCCGCGGCGCGTACCGAGATCGGTCTTGACCCCGCGGCGCTGCCGTTCTTCGGCGTCGACCGCTGGCATGCCTACGAACTGAGCTGGCTCGATGCGCAGGGCAAGCCCTGCGTCGCCACCGCGACCCTGCAGGTGCCGTGCGCCTCGCCGAATCTGATCGAATCCAAGTCGCTCAAGCTCTATCTCAACTCGCTCAACGCGATGCGCTTCAACAGCGCCGAGGCGCTGCGCAGTTGCATCGTCACCGACCTATCGGCGCGTGCCGGCGCCGACGTGGCGATGGAATTCGGCCTGCCGCCGATCGACACGCTGGGCGAGGGCGAGTCGCTGGACGCGCTGGACATCGCCATCGACTGCTACGGCCCGCCGCGTCCGAACTTCCTGTCCGCCGCCGACAGCGAGGTGGTCGAAGAGACCCTGACCAGCGAATTGCTCAAGTCCAACTGCCCGGTCACCGGCCAGCCCGACTGGGCGTCGTTGCACCTGCGCTACCGCGGTGGCCGCATCGACCGCGAGGGCCTGCTGCGCTACCTGATCAGCTTCCGCGAGCATGCTGGCTTCCACGAGCAGTGCGTCGAGCGCATCTTCCACGACCTGATGACGCGCTGCCGCCCGCAGTCGCTGCAGGTGGAGGCGCGCTACACCCGCCGTGGCGGCCTGGACATCAATCCCTGGCGTGCCACCCCGGACGTGGCCGAACCGCTGAGCTTCCTGCGCGACCTGCGCCAGTAACCGACTCGGACACCGCGCCGTCACCGCGATCGTGCGGCGCTGTCGACATCTGCGCTCGCCTGCGCTCGGCGGCTGCAGCGTGCGTGCGATGCGCGTGTTGCGCACAGGTCCCGACTGCTTGGAAGACAGCCCCCTGTCGTCACGTTCGATGCACGTCGCGCGCCTGAACCGCGTCTGCGCGATTCACGGCCGCGCGATCCTTTTTTAACAAATCCTGTGACACCGTGGCAGCGTCCCATCACGCAGGGAGCAACGCGATGAACAGCGAAAAACGCGCCGACTTCTCGGCAGTCACCGCCAAGGTGGATACCACGGCCGACGTCGTGCAGAAGGCGGATTTCTCCGCCGTGCAGAGCAAGGTCGACAGCACGGCCGAGCAGGTGCAGCAGGTGTATGTGGTCAAGCCCGGCGATTCGCTGTCCAAGATCGCCAAGCTGCATTACGGCGACGGCAATGCCTGGACACGCATCTTCGAGGCCAACCGCGATGTGCTCGCCGACCCCGACAAGATCTATCCGGGCCAGACGCTCAGGTTGCCCGCCGGCGCCTGACAAGGCGCGACCCCACCACCCCCTCTTCGCCATTCTGACAGGAGTCTGTTCCCGATGAAGACCCGTTCGATCTCCCCGTTTTCGCCGCTGCTGATCGCCATGGTCGGTGCGCTGGCGCTGGCCGGCTGCAAGAAGCAGGAACAGCAGCAGACCACGTCGCCCGATCCCACCTCGTCCGCACCGACCGAGCAGATGCCGGGTCCGGCCGCCGCGCCGGCGGAACAGCCGGCGCCGGCCGCCGCGGGCGCCAACGCGGTCAATGTCGCCGCGGTCGCCGTCGGCAACACCGCGGCCGCGGACAAGTCGGTCGCGCCGCTGACCACGCTCGGCAGCAAGGACAAGATCATCGTCTCGGTGAAGACCGAGGGCTCGGCGACCAACGCCAACGTCGGCGCCAAGCTGGTGTTCCAGGACGGCCAGACCGCCGGCGAGCGCACCGAGACGCTCAACACCAGCGGGGCCGACACCACCAACTTCGAGTTCACCAATCCCAAGGGCTGGCCGGCCGGCCAGTACAAGGCCGAGGTCACCGTGAACGGCCAGGCGGCGGGCACGCCGCAGACGTTCGAGGTGAAGTGATCCAGGGCTGAGCCCGGGTCACGGGTCGCACGCGCCGCCTCTCTCCCGGCACGTGCGACACGCTGGCGCAGCCGCGAGGCTGCGCCTTTTTTATGGCTGGTCCGCGTGTGCCCCGAGTGGCAGGAAGTGGGCACTCCGGTCGAAGGTGCGTACCCGATGCCGAGCGCGCGCGCCATCGCTGCATCGCGGTTTGGACGGCATCGCATGCAGCACGGTGTGTTGCGCGACGCCGTCGGCTGTCTTCCAGGACAGTCATCATCCGTGCCGCCCACAGGTGCGGTGCCAGTGTGGGTGAGCCTCAGACTGGCGCCGCACTGCTGCACGGCGCTCGCCGAAGGCAAACCCCGCGCTTTGCCCACAGCCGGCAGACACGCGACAATGGACGGCCGATGCCCGGCGGTTGGCGGCATCGCGAAACCTACAAGAAACAATACGCCGCCGTACTGTCGGTGCTGCCTATTTCCCCCTGCCAGAGGTCATCCGTCGCGTCATGTCGAATACGCCCAAGATCCTGTACACGCTCACCGATGAAGCCCCGTACCTGGCGACGCAGTCGCTGCTGCCGATCGTCTCCGCGTTCGCCGGCACCGCTGGCATCGCCGTGGAGACCCGCGACATTTCGCTGGCCGGCCGCCTGATTTCGCAGTTCCCCGAATACCTGCGCGAGGACCAGCGCATCGCCGACGACCTGGCCGAACTTGGCCAGCTGGCGACCACGCCGGAAGCCAACATCATCAAGCTGCCCAACATCAGCGCCTCGGTGCCGCAGCTCAAGGCCGCGATCAAGGAACTGCAGCAGCAGGGTTATGCGCTGCCGGACTACGTGGACGAGCCGAAGGACGAGAAGCAGAAGGAAGCCAAGGCGCGCTACGACAAGGTCAAGGGCAGCGCGGTCAACCCGGTGCTGCGCGAGGGCAATTCCGACCGCCGCGCGCCGGCCTCGGTGAAGAACTACGCGCGCAAGCACCCGCACCGCATGGGCGCCTGGAGCGCCGAGTCCAAGTCGCACGTGGCGCACATGGATGCCGGCGATTTCTACGGCAGCGAGCGCTCGGCGCTGATCGCGCAGGCCGGCAACGTCAAGATCGAGCTGGTCGGCAAGGACGGCACGGTGACGGTGCTGAAGGAAAAGACCGCGGTGCAGGCCGGTGAGCTGATCGATGCGGCGGTGATGAGCAAGCGCGCGCTGGCCGCCTTCGTGCAGGCGCAGATCGCCGATGCCAAGCAGCAGGGCGTGCTGTTCTCGCTGCACCTGAAGGCGACGATGATGAAGGTCTCCGACCCGATCATGTTCGGCGTGGTGGTCGAGGCGTTCTACCGCGACGTGCTGGACAAGCATGCCGCCACGCTCAAGCAGGTGGGCTTCGATGCCAACAACGGCATCGGCGATCTGTACGCGCGCATCGCCAGTCTGCCGGAGGCGCAGCGTGCGCCGATCGAGGCCGACCTGCAGGCGCTGTACGCGCAGCGCCCGGGCCTGGCGATGGTCAACTCCGACAAGGGCATCACCAATTTGCACGTGCCCAGCGACGTGATCGTCGATGCGTCGATGCCGGCGATGATCCGCGACTCCGGCAAGATGTGGAACGCCGAAGGCAAGCTGCAGGACACCAAGGCGGTGATCCCGGACCGCTGCTACGCCGGCGTGTACCAGGCGGTGATCGAGGACTGCAAGCTGCACGGCGCGTTCGACCCGGCGACCATGGGCAGCGTGCCCAACGTCGGCCTGATGGCGCAGAAGGCCGAGGAATACGGTTCGCACGACAAGACCTTCCAGATCGCCACCGACGGTACCGTGCGCGTCACCGATGCCGGCGGCACGGTGTTGCTGGAGCATGCGGTGGAAGCCGGCGACATCTGGCGTATGTGCCAGACCAAGGACGCGCCGATCCAGGACTGGGTCAAGCTGGCGGTCGAGCGCGCGCGCCTGAGCGCCACCCCGGCGGTGTTCTGGCTGGATCCGCAGCGTGCGCACGATGCGCTGATGATCCAGAAGGTGGAGCGCTACCTGCAGGATCACGACCTCAATGGCCTGGACATCCGCATCCTGCCGCCAGTGGAAGCCACCGCGTTCTCGCTGCAGCGCATCCGTAAGGGCGAGGACACCATCTCGGTCACCGGCAACGTGCTGCGCGACTACCTGACCGACCTGTTCCCGATCATGGAGCTGGGCACCAGCGCCAAGATGCTGTCGATCGTGCCGCTGATGGCCGGCGGCGGCCTGTTCGAGACCGGTGCCGGCGGTTCGGCGCCCAAGCACGTGCAGCAGTTCGTCGAAGAGAACTACCTGCGCTGGGATTCGCTGGGCGAGTTCCTGGCCCTGGCCGCGTCGCTGGAGCACCTGGGCCAGCGCCACCACGACGCCGCCATCGGCGTGCTGGCGCGCACCCTGGACCAGGCCAACGGCCAGTTCCTGGACAACGACAAGTCGCCCTCGCGCAAGGTCGGCGGGCTGGACAACCGCGGCAGCCACTTCTACCTGGCCCTGTACTGGGCGCAGGCGCTGGCCGCGCAGGACGAGGACGCCACGCTGAAGGCGCGCTTCGCCCCGCTGGCCAAGCTGCTGACCGAGCAGGAAGCGACCATCGTCGCCGAGCTCAACGGCGTGCAGGGCCAGCCGGTCGACATCCAGGGCTACTACCGCCCGAACCTGGACCTGGTCGGCAAGGCGATGCGCCCCAGCAACACCCTCAACGACGCCCTGGCGACGCTGAGTGCCTGATCGCTCGAGCCGAGCGTGACGCAAAGGGCCGCCCCTCGGGGCGGCCCTTTGCGTTTCCGGCGCAGGAAACGTCCGGTAGGAGCGGCTTCAGCCGCGACCGGGCGTTCCCGGCCAGCCTGTCGCGACTGAAGCCGCTCCTACGGGCAACCTGCGTCTGGCTTGACCTTGGCGAAATAGGTCGCTGGAGATGTCCATGACGCAGATCCTGGCAGTATCCAGGCGCTGGTGGTTTTCCTGGATGCGTCGCCGGCTCCGCCCGGCGCCCGCCTGACGCCGCCACCTGGGTACACTGCGGGCATGCCGTCCACGCCGCTGCCGCTGCCGTCCGAACGCCGTGCCCAGGTCATCGGCCGCATCGTCTTCGAGGCATTCGAGGACTACCACGCGCGCTTCGCGCAGATCTCCGCGCGTGCGCGCCAGCGCTTCGAGGCGCGCGACTGGAGCGCGGCGCGCGAGGATGCGATCGAACGCATCGCCCTGTACGACCAGTGCATCGCCGAATGCATGCTGCGCCTGCGCGCGGTGCTGCTCGGCCAGGCGCACGATCGTGCGCTGTGGATCCGCGCACGCGACCACTACGCCGAACTGATCGCCGCGCTGATCGACCAGGAGCTGTACAAGACCTTCTACAACACCCTGACCCGGCGCTTCTTCCGCACCCAGGGCGTGGATGCGCAGATCGAGTTCGTGGCGCTGGACATCGAGCCCACTGACGCCATTACGCATCCGGTGGCACGGCACAACTACGTGGTGTCCGAGGCGCGGCCGGTGGACGCGTTCGTGCGCGTGCTCGGAGACTATCCGTTCGACGTGCCGTACGCGCACCGCACGCGCTGCGCGGCCGCCATCGCGGTGCGGCTGCAGGACGACCTCGCCCACTGGGGCGAGAATCCGGTACGCGGCATCGAACTGCTGGAGACGGTGTTTTACCGCGAGCGCCGCGCCTACCTGATCGGCCGCGTGTTCGGCGAGCACCGCTTCTCGCCGTGCGTGATCGCCCTGGTCAACGACGAACAGGGCCTGCGCGCCGAAGCGGTGCTGACCAAGCGCAACGACGTGGCGCAGTTGTTCGGCATCTCGCGCAGCTATTTCCAGGCCGACCTGTCCACCGTCGGCGATGCGGTGGTGTTCCTGCGCAGCCTGCTGCCGCACAAGCCGATCGACGAGCTGTACACCATGCTCGGCCGCGCCAAGCAGGGCAAGACCGAACGCTTCCGCACCTTCTTCCGCCACTTCCAGGCGCATCCCAACGAACAACTGGTGCATGCCGAGGGCACGCCGGGCATGGTCATGGCGGTGTTCACCCTGCCCAGCTATCCGCTGGTGTTCAAGCTGATCCGCGACCGCTTCGCCTATCCGAAGACGATGAGCCGCGAGGAAGTGGAGGAGAAGTATGCGCTGGTGTTCAACCTCGATCGGGTCGGCCGCCTGCTCGACGCGCAGCCGTACCGTTCGCTGCGCTTCCCGCGTGTGCGCTTCGCCCCGGCGCTGCTGCAAGAGTTGATGGAGGGCTGCGCGCGCAGCCTGCGCGAGGACGGCGACGACCTGATCGTCGAGCTGTGCTACGTGCAGCGGCGCCTGCGCCCGTTGAACCTGTACCTGCGCGAGCAGGGCGCCGAGGCCGCGCGCGAGGCCGCGCTCGACTACGCGCAGGCGATCAAGGACATGGCCCGCAACAACATCTTCCCCGGCGACATGCTGCTGAAGAACTTCGGCGTGTCGCGGCAGGGCCGGGCAGTGTTCTACGACTACGACGAACTGTGCCTGGTCACCGACTGCAACTTCCGCGACTGGCCGCAGCCGCGCAACGAGGAGGAGGCGATGTCCGCCGAACCCTGGTTCCACGTCGCCCCGCGCGACGTGTTCCCGGAGCGCTTCGCGATGTTCATGGGCCTGCCTGCCGCTTCGCTGGAGGCGGTGCGCCATGCCCATGGCGAATTGTTCGATCCGCAATGGTGGCGCGATCTGCAGGCGCGGCTGCGCGAGGACGATTATCCGGACGCGCCGCCCTACCCGGACGCGCTGCGCCTGGCCTGAGTTGCCGGTGGGCCGCCACTGCGGTGTAATCGGCGCCTCATCTCAGGCAAAGGAATGCGCGATGCACCGTCGATCTCTCTGTTCGTGGCGGCGCTGGAGCGCCCTGCTGTCGCTGCTGCTGCTGGCATTTGCCGCCGTCGCCGTCGCCGTCGCCGCCGACGGGGTCGGTCCCGGCGCGGTGCGCAAGCAGATCGAGAGCAGCATGCTGGTGAGCGGGACCATCGATATCGAGCCCAGCGGCAAGGTGTCGGCGCTGGCGCTGGACCAGCAGGAGCGTCTGCCCAAGGGCGTGGTCGATTTCGTCCGCAGCACCGTGATGCAGTGGACGTTCGCGCCCGGCATGCGCGATGGCAAGCCCGTTCCGGCGCGTGCGCCGATGACCCTGCGCCTGGTCGCCAAGCGCCAGCAGGGCGACGACTACCAGGTCGAGATCCGCGGCGCCGATTTCAGCCACTACGATCCCAACGACCGCAGCGTGGTCACCTCGATCCAGATGAAGCCGCCGACCTATCCGGAAGCCGCCTACAGCGTCGGTGCCGCGGGATCGGCATACCTGGTGCTCAAGGTGGGCCGCGATGGTCGCGTCGCCGACGCCGCGGTGGAGCAGGTCAACCTGCGCGTGGTGGCGTCCGAGCGGCAGATGCAGCAACTGCGCGACGTGCTGGGCAAGAGCGCGCTGGGTGCGGCGCGCAAGTGGACCTTCCGCCCGCCGAGCGAAGGCAAGGACGTGGATGCGCCTTACTGGACCGTGTGCGTGCCGGTCGATTACGCGCTGCTCGACCAGTCCCGCCAGGGTGCGCCGTCGGCTTACGGCCGCTGGATGAGCTACATCCCCGGCCCGCGCCAGCGCGCTCCCTGGATCACCGGCGAAGACGCGACCGGCTTCTCGCCGGACCTGCTGCCGGCCGGTGGCGTGTACATGGCCGACGGCGCCGGCCCGCGCCTGCTGACGCCGCTGCAGGGCGGCTGAGCGGCGACCGCCTGTCGCCTGGTGGCCGGGACGGCCAGGTGGCCTGGGTCGGCGACCGGTCGACGCTAGCGCGCCGCGCGGCGTTCGTCGTCGCGGCGGCGTGTCGAGACGACCAGCACCGCCAGCAATAGCCCGGCCAGCAGCAACGACGCGCCGACCGTGCCCAGGTCCAGGCCACCCTTGCCGGCCGGCTTGCTCAGCAGATCGCCGAGGGTGGCGCCGAACGGGCGGGTCAGCACGAACGCCGCCCAGAACAGCGCCGTGCGCGAGATGCGGGTGAAGGCATAGGCCAGGGCGATCGCCGCCAGCAACGCCGCGATCAGCAGCGTGCCGCCGGCGAAGCCCAGCCCGGAACTGTCGGCCAGGTAATCGCCCAGCGCGGTGCCCAGGGTGTTGGAGACCAGGATCGCCAGCCAGTAGAAGGCCTCGGCGCGGCCGCTGCCGATCCGCGCGACCGACAGGCTGCGTTCGCACAGCCACCACGTCGCCAGCACCGCGGCCAGCAGGCTGACCAGCAGCAGCGTGCCCTGCGCGTAACCCAGCCCCAGGCTGCGGTCCATATAGTCCGACAGCGTGGTGCCGGCGGTGCTGGTGGTCAGGATCACCCACCAGTACCGCCACGGCTGGAACCGCCGCGCGCGCAGTTGCGCCCACAGCGAGACCAGGAACACCGCCAGCAGCAGCACGCTGCTCAGCGCATAGCCGACATCCAGGGTCATCGACAGCAGATCGCCGCCGGTCTCGCCGAGGGTGGTGGCGCAGATCTTCATCACCCAGAAGCCGAGGGTGACCGGAGCGACCTTGCTGACGGCGGTCGTGGCAGTGGTGTGCATGGCGGCGGACGCGGCGGGGCGAATGCCGCCCATCTCACCCGCGGCCACGTCGAAAGACCGTCGGACCCCGCGCGGTCAGGCGCAGGTAGCGCCGCACCGCCGCCATAAACGCGAACGCCCCGCCGAAGCGGGGCGTTGCGGTCGAACCGGCGCTGGACTCAGCGCTTCATCGAACCGAAGAACTCGTCGTTGGACTTGGTGTTCTTCATCTTGTCCAGCAGGAATTCCATCGCCGCGATCTCGTCCATCGGATGCAGCAGCTTGCGCAGGATCCAGATCTTCTGCAGCAGTTCCGGCTCGATCAGCAGGTCCTCGCGGCGGGTGCCGGAGCGGTTGATGTCGATGGCCGGGTACACGCGCTTCTCGGCGATACGGCGGTTCAGGTGCACTTCGCTGTTGCCGGTGCCCTTGAACTCTTCGTAGATCACCTCGTCCATCTTGCTGCCGGTCTCCACCAGCGCGGTGGCGATGATGGTCAGCGAGCCGCCTTCCTCGACATTGCGCGCCGCGCCGAAGAAGCGCTTCGGGCGGTGCAGGGCGTTGGCGTCGACGCCGCCGCTGAGCACCTTGCCGGAGGACGGCACCACGTTGTTGTACGCGCGGGCCAGGCGGGTGATCGAGTCGAGCAGGATCACCACGTCCTTCTTGTGTTCGACCAGGCGCTTGGCGCGCTCGATCACCATCTCGGCGACCTGCACGTGGCGCGCGGCCGGCTCGTCGAAGGTCGAGGAGATGACCTCGCCGCGCACGGTGCGCTGCATTTCGGTCACTTCTTCCGGGCGCTCGTCGATCAGCAGCACGATCAGGTGCACGTCCGGATGGTTGGTGGTGATCGCCGTGGCCACCTGCTGCATCAGCATGGTCTTGCCGGCCTTGGGCGGGGACACGATCAGCGCGCGCTGGCCCTTGCCCTGCGGCGCCATCAGGTCGAGGATGCGGCCGGAGATGTCTTCCGAGGAACCGTTGCCGCGCTCCAGGGTGAAGCGCTTGCGCGGGAACAGCGCGGTCAGGTTCTCGAACAGGACCTTGTTCTTGCTCGCTTCCAGCGGTTCGCCGTTGATGGTGTCGACGATCGACAGCGCGAAGTAGCGCTCGCCGTCCTTCGGGAAGCGGATGCGGCCGGACAGGTGGTCGCCGGTACGCAGGTTGAAGCGGCGGATCTGGCTGGGCGAGATGTAGGTGTCGTCCGGGCCGGCCAGGTAGCTGGCCTCGGCCGCGCGCAGGAAGCCGAAGCCGTCCGGCAGGATTTCCAGCACGCCGTCGGCGGCGACGCCTTCGCCGTGGCGGGTCAGCACCTTCAGCAGGGCGAAGATCACGTCCTGCTTGCGCGCGCGGGCCACGCCGTCCTGGATATTGAGCTGCTCGGCGATGTCCAGCAGCTTCTGCGCCGGCATCTTCTTCAGGTCGCTCAGCGAGTAGATCGGGAAGCCTTCCGGCACGCTGGCGTGCGGGCGCGGCACGAACGGCTCGTTGCCGCCGTTGTCGCTGGGCAGGCCGTTGTCCTGGAAGCGGTCGCCGCCGCGCTGGTTGCGGTCGCGGTCGCGGCGATTGCGGAAGCGGTCGCGGCGGTTGCCCTGCTGGTTGTTCTGGTTGTTCTGGTTCTGATTGTTGAAGCGGTTGTTGTTGCCGCCGTCGCGCGGCTCACGGCCTTCGCGCGGCTCGCCGCCGTCGGACGCCTGGCCGCCGCCCTGAGGGGCCGGCGCGTCGCCGCCGCCGTGGCTCTGGTTGCCGCTCGCGGCCGGGGCCGGGGCGGACTCCGGCGCTGCGGCGCGCGGCGCCTCGGCCTGGGCCGGCGCGGGGTTCAGCGGCAGGGTCGGCTGCGCCGGCGCGCCGTGCTCGGCGGCGCCTTCCGCGCCGCTCGCGGCCTTGCTGACGCGCGGCTTGCGCACGCGCTTCTCGGCGGGGGCGTCGGCGCTCCCGGGTTCGGACATGGTGTGATCGGACAAGTGGTGTTCCTCGCTAAGAGTGCGAGCGCCCAGCGTGGGGGCATACGGGGTTGGGAGGAGGTCTGGGAGAGAATCTTCCAGAGGGGGTGCGGTGTGCGAATGCCACCGGATGCATCGACACTATCACCGCCGCGCAAGCACGGCAAGCAGGCGTTGGCGGGCGATTCAGCCGCCGGCGGCGCAAGGCCGGCCGGGGTGCCGCGGCGCCGCTCCGGTGGCGGAGCGGGCGCCGGCAGCAGGCGTCAGGCGGCGCTGCCGCCCAGGGTCTTGTCGATCATCTGGGTCAGCTGGCCCTTGCCGACCGCGCCGATCTGGGTGGCCTGGATCTGGCCGTTCTTGAACAGCAGCAGCATCGGGATCGAACGCACGTGGTACTTGATCGCGGTGGCGCGGTTCTCGTCCACGTTGACCTTGGCGACCTTGAGGCGGCCGTCGTAGGCGTCGGCGAGGTCGTCCAGCACCGGCGCGATCATCTTGCACGGGCCGCACCACTCGGCCCAGAAGTCCACCAGGACCGGCTCGTCGGACTGCAGCACCGTGGCATCGAAATCGGCGTCGCCGACGTAAAGGACCTTGTCGCTCACTTTGAGGGTTCTCCTGGGCCAATGCGACTGGCCGGACCGGGTGGCCGCCGCATTGCGGTAAACTGGGGCATTGCGCGGCGAACTCAAGGGATTCCCCCTGTCGCGCGACCCGGCATGGAAGACGCCAGTGTGCGACGCTGCCGGGACCGATGCAAGCCGCGACCTTACGCTTCGGGCGGGGTGGCCTCACGAAGATGGAATGATGAGCGACAAACCGCTGACCGATGTGACTTTTTCCGCGTTCGACCTGCATCCTGCGCTGCTCGCAGGGCTCGAAAGCGCCGGCTTCACCCGCTGCACCCCGATCCAGGCGCTGACCCTGCCGGTGGCCCTTCCCGGCCGCGACGTGGCCGGCCAGGCCCAGACCGGCACCGGCAAGACCCTGGCGTTCCTGGTGGCGGTGATGAACCGCCTGCTCAGCCGCCCGGCGCTGGCCGACCGCAAGCCGGAGGATCCGCGCGCGCTGATCCTGGCCCCGACCCGCGAACTGGCGATCCAGATCCACAAGGACGCGGTGAAGTTCGGCTCCGAGCTGGGCCTGCGCTTCGCCCTGGTCTACGGCGGCGTGGACTACGACAAGCAGCGCGAACTGCTGCAGCAGGGCGTGGACGTGATCATCGCCACCCCCGGCCGCCTGATCGACTACGTCAAGCAGCACAAGGTAGTGTCGCTGCACGCCTGCGAGATCTGCGTGCTCGACGAAGCCGACCGCATGTTCGACCTGGGCTTCATCAAGGACATCCGCTTCCTGCTGCGGCGCATGCCCGAGCGCGGCACCCGCCAGACCCTGCTGTTCTCGGCCACCCTCAGCCACCGCGTGCTGGAGCTGGCCTACGAGCACATGAACGAGCCGGAAAAGCTCGTGGTCGAGACCGAGAGCATCACCGCCGCACGCGTGCGCCAGCGCATCTACTTCCCCTCCGACGAGGAGAAGCTGACCCTGCTGCTGGGCCTGCTGTCGCGCAGCGAGGGCGCGCGGACCATGGTGTTCGTCAACACCAAGGCGTTCGTCGAGCGCGTGGCGCGCGCGCTGGAGCGCAATGGCTACCGGGTCGGCGTGCTGTCCGGCGATGTGCCGCAGAAGAAGCGCGAGACCCTGCTCAACCGCTTCCAGAAGGGCCAACTGGAGATCCTGGTGGCCACCGACGTGGCCGCGCGCGGCCTGCACATCGACGGGGTCAAGTACGTCTACAACTACGACCTGCCGTTCGACGCCGAGGACTACGTGCACCGCATCGGCCGCACCGCGCGGCTGGGCGAGGAGGGCGACGCGATCAGCTTCGCCTGCGAGCGCTATGCGATGAGCCTGCCGGACATCGAGGCCTACATCGAGCAGAAGATCCCGGTCGAGCCGGTCACCGCCGAACTGCTGGTGGCGCTGCCGCGCACCCCGCGCGCGCCGGTGGAGGGCGAGGCCGCCGAGGCCGACGGCGACGAGAGCATCGGCGAGATCTTCCGCGAAGCCCGCGCCCAGCGCGAAGCCGACGAACAGCGTCGTGGCGGCGGTCGCGGCAAGCCCGGCGGCGGCCGCAGCGGCCCAGGCGGCCGTGGCGAGTCGCGCAGCGCCGACGGCAAGCCGCGGCGTCCGCGCACGCCGCGTCCGGCCGAGGCCACGGCCGCGGCGGCCGACGGCACTGCGCCGGCTGCCGCCGCGCCGGCGCCTGCCCCCAAGCCGCCGCGTGCTGCGCCGGCCGAGGGCGCAGCGCCCGCGGTCGAGGGCGAGCGTCCGCCGCGCAAACGCCGTCGCCGTCGCGGCGGGCGCCCGCTGGAAGGTGCCGAGGGTGCACCGGCCGGCAACGGCAGCGCCGCTCCGGCGACCGCGGCCCCGGCCAAGCCGGTGCAGGTCGTGGCCACCCCGGTCAAGGCCGCGCGTCAGGCCGAGCGCGGCGCGGCGGCGAAGAACGATTCGTTCCTGACCCGCCTGGGCCGCAAGCTGCGCTCGCTGGTGTCCAGCTCCTGAGCCGGGCCGGCCGTCCGCCGCGTGCGACGCGCGCGGTGGACGAATACCCCAGCCGCTCCGGCATAATCGCCGGATGAGCGTTCTGCGGTTCGACAATGTCAGCAAACAGTACGCCGGCGGCCACGCGGCCCTGGTGGACGTCAGCTTCGAGGTCGAGGAGGGCGAGATGCTGTTCGTCACCGGCCATTCCGGTGCCGGCAAGAGCACCTTGCTCAAGCTGATCCACCTGAGCGAGCGGCCCTCGCGCGGCGCCGTGCTGTTCGGCGAGCGCAACCTGCTGAAGGTGCGCGGCCGCCGCGTGCCGCTGCACCGGCGCGAGGTCGGCGTGGTCTACCAGGACCACCGCCTGCTCACCGACCGCAGCATCGCCGAGAACGTCGCCCTGCCGCTGATCCTGCGCGGCACCCGCCGCGCCGAGATCGGCAAGCGCGTGCGCTCGGTGCTCGAGCGCATGGGCCTGGGCCACCGCGAGAAGGCATTGCCCTCGCAGCTGTCGGCCGGCGAGCAGCAGCGCGTCGGCATCGCCCGGGCGATGGTCGGCGAGCCGCGGCTGCTGGTCGCCGACGAACCCACCGGCAATCTCGATCCGACCCTGGCCGCGGAAATCATGCAACTGTTCGCCGAACTGCCGGCGCGCGGCACCAGCGTGCTGGTGGTCAGCCACGACCTGGCCCTGCTCAAGCAGATGCGCAAGCGCGTGCTGATCCTGGACCACGGCCGCCTGGTCGACGACATCTCGCCGCAGGACCTGGCCGAATGAGCGCGCGCAATGCCGGCGCCGCGGCGCCCTCGCGGCTGGGCGTGTGGTGGGACCACCACCTGCACAGCATCGTCTACAGCCTCGGCCGCGCCATGCGCAAGCCGTGGGCGACGCTGCTGACCATGGCGGTGATGGCGCTGGCGCTGACCCTGCCGCTGGGCCTGTCGATCGCCCTGGACAACCTCAAGCAGTTCGCCGGCAGCGTGCAGCAGTCGCGCGACATCAACGTGTTCCTGAAGACCGACGTCGACGCCGCCGCGGCGCAGGCGCTGGCGCAGACCCTGCGCGGCCGTGGCGACGTGGCCGCGGTGACGCTGCGCACGCCGGCCGAGGGCATGGCCGAGCTGCGCGACAGCGCCGGCCTCGGCGAAGCGCTGGACGCGCTGCAGGACAACCCGCTGCCGACGCTGCTGATCGTCACCCCGGCCGCGGCCGACGACACCCCGCTGGCGACCGCGCTGACCGCGCTGCCGCAGGCCGACCTGGTCCAGCACGACGCGCTGTGGCGCAAGCGCCTGGACGGCTGGCTGCATTTCGGCGAACGCCTGGTGCAGGTGCTGTCGCTGCTGCTCGGCGCCGGTGCGGTGCTGGTGGTCGGCAACACCGTGCGCCTGGACATCCAGTCGCGGCGCGAGGAGATCGGCGTGCTGCAGTTGCTCGGCGCCAGCGACGGCTTCATCCGCCGCCCGTTCCTGTACCTGGGCGCCTGGTACGGTTTCGGCGCCGGGGTGCTGGCGCTGGGCCTGCTCGCCGCCTCCGGGATGGCCCTGGGCCAGCCGCTGGCGGCGCTGGCCGACAGCTACGGCAGCCATTTCGTGCTGCACGGGCTGGACGCGCTGCACGCCGGGCTGGTGCTGCTCGGCACCCTGCTGCTGGGCTGGCTCGGCGCCTGGCTGGTGACCGGCCACTTCCTGCGCCAGACGCGGCCCACCGACACCTGAGGCGCACATGGCCGGGCACGAGCTCAAGCATCTGATCAGCGCCGCCCCGCGGGTGATGGTGGTCGATGGCTCGAAGCTGGTGCGCAAGCTGATCGCCGACGTGCTGCACCGCGAACTGCCCGACGTGACCGTGGTCGGCTGCGCCAGCATCGCCGAGGCGCGCGCCGCGCTGGAGGCCGGCCCGGTCGACCTGGTCACCACCTCGCTGGGGCTGCCCGACGGCGACGGCCTGACCCTGGCGCGCAGCGTGCGCGAGGCCGCCGGCCAGGCCTACGTGCCGGTGATCGTGGTTTCCGGCGACGCCCAGCAGCACCTGGTCGAGCGCCGTTTCACCGAGTACGTCACCGACTACTTCGACAAGGCGCTTGGCCACGAGGCGCTGGCGACCTTCATCCGCGGCTACGTGCAGCCGCAGCCGGTGGCCGGCGCCACCGTGCTCTACGTCGAGGACAGCCGGGTGGTGGCCGAGGCGACCAAGCGCATGCTCGAACGCCAGCACCTGCACGTGGTGCACGTGCTCAGCGCCGAGGACGCGTTCGCCCTGCTCACCGCCGAGTCGCTGGGCCGCACCACCCGGCGCATCGACCTGGTGCTGACCGACGTCACCCTCAAGGGCGAACTCAACGGCCGCGACGTGGTCCAGCGCATCCGCGTCGACTTCGCCTACGGCAAGCGGCGCATGCCGGTGCTGGTGATGACCGGCGACAGCAATCCGCACACCCAGTCCGAGCTGTTGCGCGCCGGCGCCAACGACCTGGTGCAGAAACCGATCGAAGAGCGCCTGCTGGTCACCAAGGTGCTGTTCCAGCTGCGCCTGGCCCGGCTCGACGAGATCGCGGTGACCTTCTGACCGATGTGATGTCCCGAGCCTGGAAGCGATGAGCAACAACGAAGACGAAAGCCGGATCCAACTGGAGCCGTCGTGGAAGGCGCAGGTCGGCGACTGGCTGCTGCGCCCGGAGATGCGCGAGCTGGCCACGTTCCTGCGCCAGCGCAAGGCCGCCGGTGCGCGGGTATTCCCGCCGGGGCGGCAGATCTTCGCCGCCTTCGATGCCACCCCGTTCGAGCGGGTGGAGGTGGTGATCCTCGGCCAGGACCCGTACCACGGCTATGGCCAGGCGCACGGGCTGTGCTTCTCGGTGCTGCCCGGGGTGCCGGTGCCGCCGTCGCTGCTGAACATCTACAAGGAGATCGAGGACGACCTGGGCATCCGCCGGCCGGACCACGGCTGCCTGCTGCCGTGGGCGCAGCGCGGCGTGCTGCTGCTCAACGCGGTGCTGACGGTGGAGGAAGGCCGCGCCGGCGCGCACCAGGGCAAGGGCTGGGAGGGCTTCACCGACCACGTCGTGGAGACCCTCAACCGCGAACGCGAGGGCCTGGTGTTCCTGCTCTGGGGCAGCTACGCCCAGGCCAAGGGCAAGGTCATCGACACCCGTCGCCACCGCGTGCTCAAGGCGCCGCACCCCTCGCCGCTGTCGGCGCACCGCGGCTTCCTCGGCTGCAAGCATTTCTCGGCGGCCAACGAATACCTGCGACGGCGCGGCGCCACCCCGATCGACTGGAGCCTGCCGCCGCGCGCCGAACTGGAGGCGGCCCTGCGCGGCGCCTGAACCCCGGGTGGACGCAACGGCGCTGTCGCCGGCCGTGGACGCCATTTTCGCGAACCGAATGCTAGCTTGGCGGTCAGATAGCGGGACGATGATGCCGACCCCGATTGTTTCAATGGCTTGTGATGCAGTGCCATTCCTGAGTCGAATGTTGCATAAACAGAACACAGGAACTTTTTACTGTACCCAGCAGTCCAATTAGTAGACTGCTAAGATGAGCCCTATGAGCCAGACTCTTACTACCAACGCATTGGTTGCCAACAACCTCCCGATCCCCAGTCCGCTCGGTTCGCTGGATGCCTACATCGGCGCCGTGCACCAGATCCCGGTGCTGACGTCCGACGAGGAACATGCACTGGCGGTGCGGTATCGCGACCAGGAAGACCTGGACGCGGCCCGCGAACTGGTCCACTCCCACCTGCGCTTCGTGGTGCACGTGGCCCGCGGCTACAACGGCTACGGCCTGCCGCTGGGCGACCTGATCCAGGAAGGCAACATCGGCCTGATGAAGGCGGTCAAGCGCTTCGACCCGGACATGGGCGTGCGCCTGGTCAGCTTCGCGGTGCACTGGATTCGTGCCGAGATGCACGAGTACATCCTGAAGAACTGGCGCATCGTCAAGGTCGCCACGACCAAGGCGCAGCGCAAGCTGTTCTTCAACCTGCGCAAGTCCAAGACCCGCCTGGGCTGGATGAACGCGGCCGAGGTCACCGCGGTGGCCAAGGACCTCAACGTGTCCGAGCGCGAGGTGATGGAGATGGAGTCGCGCCTGTCCGGTCGCGACATCGGCTTCGATGCGCCGTCCGACGAGGACGACGACCACGCGCCGCCGTCGCCGGCCGCGTATCTGATGGCCAACGAGGAAGATCCCTCGCAGGCCTACGAGCGCGCCGACAGCGAGGACAACCAGCTGCAGTTGCTGCGCGAAGGCCTGGCGGAACTGGATGCGCGTTCGCGCGACATCATCAAGCGCCGCTGGCTGGATGCCGACAGCAAGATCACCCTGCAGGAACTGGCCGACGAGTACGGCGTGTCGGCCGAGCGCATCCGCCAGATCGAGGCGAACGCGCTGAAGAAGATGAAGGCGCTGTTCGTCGCCTGAGTCGCCTGCGGCGATCGCTTGCATTGCGCGAAAAGGCCCGGCATTGCCGGGCCTTTCTTTTTGTCGCTGGGCCACTGCGGACTGGCGCCTGCCGAGTGCACAAGTGCACCCGTACCAGCGGCCGAGCTACGACTCCGGCGGACGCGCCACCGGCAGGTGCCAGCCGTAGCGGATCGCCATGAAGCGCAGGCCGAAGCACAGCACCGCGCCGACCGCCAGGCCCCAGGGCTGCGGCAGGTGCAGCACCTGCGCCGCGGCGACCACGCCGCCGCCGAGCAGGGCCGCCACCGCGTACAGCTCGGCCTGCAGCACCACCGGCGTACGCGCCACCAGCAGGTCGCGGACGATGCCGCCGCCGATGCCGCTGAGCATGCCCAGCAGCGGTGCGCTGACCGGCCCGAGGCCGAAGGCCAGCGCCTTGCTGGTGCCGTACACCGCGAACAGCGCCAGGCCCATCGCATCGAAGATCTGCACCGGATTGCGCAGGCGCTCGACCGTGTGGTGACGGTAGAAGGCCAGCAGCCCGGCCAGGCAGGCGACGCCGAGATAGCGCACGTCGGCCAGCGCTGCCGGCGGGGTGGCGCCGATCAGCACGTCGCGGGCGATGCCGCCGGAGACCGCGGCCGCGCAAGACAGCACCAGCACCCCGAACAGGTCCAGGCGATGGCGCACGCCGACGGTGGCGCCGCTGATCGCGAACACGAAGGTGCCCAGCAGGTCGAGCAGGAACAGGAAGGTCGCCAAGACGGGGACTGCGCCGCAGCAAAAAGGCCGGCTAGGATCGCAGCCCCGTCCTGCAGTGTCACCTGTCCGCGGGCGGCGCGGCCTGTGCCTGCGTGTCCTCCGCCTCGGGCGGGTCGCCGAGGATGATGCGTGCGGCGCGCTGGTAGCTCCAATACGCCCAGGCCCAGTTGAGCAGTACCACCACGCGGTTGCGGAAGCCGATCAGGAAGAACACGTGCGCGGCCAGCCAGAACCACCAGGCCAGCACGCCGGAGAGCTGCAGCCGGCCCAGGTGCACGATCGCGGCCATGCGCCCGATGGTGGCCAGGTTGCCGTAGTCGGCATAGCGGAACGGCGTGCTGCGGGCGTCGCCGCGCAGCCGCCGGCGCAGGGTATCGGCGACGTGCCGGCCCATCTGCTTGGCGGCCGGCGCCACGCCCGGCACCGGGCGGCCGTCGGCCTGCTGCACCGCGGCCAGGTCGCCGGCGACGAACAGCTCCGGATGGCCGGGCACGCTCAGGTCCGGCTGCACCTGCACGCGGCCGCTGCGGTCCAGCGGCGTCTGCAGGGTCTTCGCCAGCGGCGAAGCGGCCACGCCGGCGGCCCAGACCACGGTGCGCGCCGGCACGAAGGTGCTGCCGAGCCGGTAGCCGCTGGCGTCGATGTCGGCGACCGGTATCCCGGTCAGCACTTCCACCCCGAGCTTTTCCAGCTGCTTCTGCGCCTTGGCCGAGAGGTGCTCGGGGAAGGAGGACAGCACCCGCGGGCCGGCCTCGATCAGCCGCACCCGCGCTTCGGCCGGGTCGATGCGGCGGAACTCGTGCTTGAGCGTGTGCCGGGCGATCTCGGCCAGGGTGCCGGCCAGCTCGACGCCGGTGGGGCCGCCGCCGACGATGGCGAAGCTGAGCCAGGCCGCGCGTGCGGCCGGATCGGTTTCCGCTTCGGCACGCTCGAACGCCAGCAGCAGGTGCCGGCGCAACTGCAGCGCATCATCCAGGGTCTTCAGGCCCGGCGCGTGCGCCGCCCAGTCGTCGTGGCCGAAATAGGCATGGGTGGCGCCGGTGGCGACCAACAGGTAGTCGTAGTCCAGGGCCTGGCCATCGGCCAGGCGCACCTGCCGCGCCTGCTTGTCGATGTGGACCACTTCGCCCAGGCGCACTTCGACGTTGTCCTGGTGGCGCAGGATCTGCCGCAGCGGCGCGGCGATGTCCGGCGCCGACAGGCCGGCGGTGGCGACCTGGTACAGCAGCGGCTGGAACAGGTGATGGTTGCGGCGGTCGATCAGGGTGATGCGCAACGGCGTCTTGGCCAGGGCGCGGGTGGCCCACAAGCCGGCGAAGCCGCCGCCGATCACGATCAGGTGCGGCACGCGTGTGTCGTCCATGCAGGACTCCAGAAGGGGGAGGGGAGAGGAGGCGTCCGGTGTCGGCGCGGCGGTCGCGTGGCAGTCGCGCGGCGCACCGATCCGCCGGAACGCGCGCTGCCGATGGGGCGCTGCGCGATCGTCGAAGGCCGGACCTGCATGCTCGTATAGTAGCGCGATGCCAAGCGCGGTCAGCGACAGAGAAAACGCACGGTCATGTCAGCGACAGTGAAGCCGCGCGCTTCGGTGCCGCTGCGGGCGCCGCTGCCGTCGCGCTGGCGCAGCCTGCTGTTCTGGGCCAAGACCCGCGCGCTGCAATTGCGCCGCGCGCTGGACGATCTGCGCGATGGCCCGCGCCGGCATCGCCGCGATGGCGGCCTGGCGATCGCCGATGCCGCTTGCGCCGAATCGGTCACCGCGCTGTGGCCCAACACCGAGGAGACCGCAGCGCAGCTGGTGGCCGGCAAGATCCACAACCTGCGCCTGGCCGCGCGTGTGCTGCACGGCGTGGAAGTGCCGGCCGGGGCGACCTTCAGTTTCTGGCGCCAACTGGGCCGTGCCACGCGTCGTCGCGGCTTCGTCGCCGGCCGCGAACTGCGCGAGGGCTGCCTGGTGCCGTCGATCGGCGGCGGCCTGTGCCAGCTGTCCAATGCGATCTACGACGCGGCGCTGCGGCAGGGCCTGGAGATCGTCGAGCGGCATCGCCACACCCAGGTGATTGCCGGCTCCCTGGCCGAGCGCGACCGCGATGCGGTGGTGTTCTGGAACTACGTGGACCTGCGCCTGCGCGCCGCCGCGCCGTGGCGGCTGGAGGTGTGGCTGGACGGCGAGGCGCTGCACGTGCGCATCCGCGGCGGTGCCGCGGCGCCGGCGGCATTGCCGTTGCCGCCGCTGCAGCGCCGCACCGCGCCCGCCGGCGTCGACGCCGCCAACGACTGCACCCGCTGCGGCCGCAGCGCCTGCCATCGCCATGTGGCGGCGGTGCCCGAGGGCCTGCACCGCACCTGGCTGGTGGACGAGGACTGGCCGGAGTTCGTCGAGGACCGCCAGCGCCGGCGGAAGCCGGGCGACCGGGTGCTGGCGTTGCCGCGCACCAGTGCCGCGGCGGTGCACGCCGCGCTGATGCGGCGCTGGTGGCTGTGGCGCGGCATGCCGTTGCCGCAGGCGCGCCAGCGCGCGCAGCGCATCCGCCTGCAGGCGCTGCGGCGCCGGCTGGGCGCACGCGACGTCGACCTGGTGGTGCCGCAGAGCCTGTTGCCGGAGTTGTGGCTGGCCGGCGAACTGCAGGGGCGGCGCTGGGACGTGTACATGACCGCCTTGCCGATGCACCTGCTGCAGGCGCGCCTGGACGTGGCCGCGCAGCGGCATCCGCACAGCCCCACCCTGCGCGATTTCCGCGCCGATCCGGCGCTGGTCGCCGCCGAGCGCGCGGCACTGGCGCAGGCGCGGCACTGGATCACGCCGCACCGCGAACTGCTGGCGCTGGCCGGCAGCCGCGGTCTCGCGCTGGCATGGCAACGGCCGCCGCTCGCGGCGGTCGCGGCAGGGCATACGGTCGCCATCGCGGACACCGCGCCGCGGGTGCTGTTGGCAGCCTCGGCGCTGGCGCGCAAAGGCGCCTACGAATTGCGCGAAGCGTTACGTGGCCTGCCGCTGCTGTTGCTGCTGCCGCCCGGCGCGCAGGAAACGCCGGACTTCTGGAACGGCGTCGACGTGCAGCGCGTCGCCTCGATGGCCGAGGGCGTGCGTGCGGCCACGCTGGTGCTGCTGCCGGCCTGGATCGAACAGCAGCCGCGCGGGCTGCTGCTGGCCATGGCGCTGGGCAAACCGGTGATCGCCACCGCCGCCTGCGGCCTGGCCGCGGACGATGGCGCGTGGCGTTGCGTGGAAGCCGGTGACAGCGCCGCGCTGCGCACGCAATTGGTGGAGGCATTGGGCCTGGCGGGTTGAGCGAAACGCAAGGGCGTTGCAGTCGCCTGCAGGGGCAGCGATTGCTTCGCCACGTTGAGGCGCTGCTCGTTTGAAACGGCTTTCAGGCAATCTCTGGGCACTCCCTTTGCGGCGCGCTGGCAACACACGCCATTGCCTCGTAGGCGCTGCTTCAGCCGCGACAGGCTTTCCCGGTAACGCCTCGTCGCGGCTGAAGCCGCTCCTACGGAACCGGATCGCGCGGAATCGCGCGGAATGGAATCACGCATTGGAGTGTGGCGATCTGCAGCTTCATCCATGCGCGACGGGCACATCATCGGCTTGGCGACGTTGGTCGACGTTGTGGCGGGTGTCTTGGGCGTGACGTACCCGCCTCAGTACAGATCCTGCGGATCCACATCCAGTGACCAGCGCACCCGCCGTGCCTGCGGCAGCGCGTGGATCGCCGGCACCGCCGTGTCCAGCAACGCGTGCAGCGCGCGCCGCGTGCTGGCCGAGAGCAGCAACTGGGTGCGCTGGAAGCCGGCGCGGCGCGGCATCGGCGCCGGCATCGGGCCGAAGCGCTGCACCTCGTCCTGCACCGGCAGCAACGCGCGCACGGCGGCGAGGAAGGCGTTGGCGTGTTCGACCTGCTTGGCCTCGGCGCGCAGCAGCGCCAGGTGCGCAAACGGGGGGAAGCCGGCGGCCTCGCGCTGCTCCAGTTCCGCGGCGGCGAAGGCGTGGTAACCGCCGTGGACCAGGGTCTGCAGCAGTGGATGTGCGGGGTGGTGGGTCTGCAGCCAGACCTCGCCCGGGCGGGCGGCGCGACCAGCGCGCCCGGCGACCTGGATCAACTGCTGCGCCAGCTTCTCGCTGGCGCGGAAATCGGCCGAGAACAGACCTTCGTCAATGCCCACCACCACCACCCGGCTCAGCTGCGGCAGGTCGTGGCCCTTGGCCAGGATCTGCGTGCCGACCAGGATGCCGGGCGCGCTGCCGAGCGTGGCCAGTTGCGTCTCCAGCGCGTCGCGGCGCTGGGTGGTGCTGCGGTCGATGCGCAGCACCGGGACGTCCGGGAATGCCTGCACCAGGCGTTCTTCCAGGCGTTCGGTGCCGATGCCCTGCGGCTGCAGCGCCAGGCTGCCGCAATCCGGGCAGGCCAGCGGCGCCGGCTGGCGCGCGCCGCAGTGGTGGCATTGCAGGCGCCGGCCGCCGGCGTGCACGGTCATCGGCGTGGCGTGCAGCGGCGTGCTGCAGCGCTGGCACGGCGCGGTCCAGCCGCAGTCGTGGCACAGCAGCACCGGCGCATAGCCGCGGCGGTTCTTGAACACCAGCACCTGGCCGCCTTCGGCCAGTGCCGTGCCGATGCCGGCCAGCACCTCCGGCGACAGGCCGTCCTGCAGCGGGCGCTTGCGCACGTCGAGTACGCGCACCGTCGGCGGCTTGGCGTCGCCGGCGCGGCGGGTCAGGCGCAGGTGCGCGTAGCGGCCGCTGGCGGCGTTGTGCAGGCTTTCCAGCGACGGCGTGGCGCTGCCCAGCAGCACCGGTACGTCCAGCGCCTTGCCGCGGACCAGGGCGAAATCGCGGGCGTGGTAGCGGATGCCGTCCTGCTGCTTGTAGCTGCCGTCGTGTTCCTCGTCGACCACGATCAGGCCGGCCCGCGGCAGCGGCACGAACACCGCCGAGCGGGTGCCGACCACCACCTGCGCCTCGCCGCGCCAGGCGGCGGCCCAGACCCGGGCGCGTTCGTTGTCGTTGAGCCCGGAATGCAGCGCATGCACGGGTACCCCGAGGCGGGCGCGGAAGCGTGCCAGGGTCTGCGGGGTCAGGCCGATCTCCGGCACCAGCACCAGCGCCTGGCGGCCGCGCGCCAGGCAGGCGGCGATCGCCTGCAGGTAGACCTCGGTCTTGCCGCTGCCGGTGACGCCGTCGAGCAGGAACGGCGCGAAGCCGGCAGCGGCGACCACCGCGTCGATGGCGTCCTGCTGTTCGGCATTGGGCACCGGCCCGGGCTGCGGCTGCGGCGCCGCGGCGCTGGCCGGCACCGCGATGCGTTCGGCATGCCCCCGCTTGGCCAGCGCGCGCGCGGCGCTGCGCCAGTCGTCCATCGCTTGGTCCAGCCGGTCCTCGTCCATGGCGCCGGCCGCCAGCAGCGCGGCGAAGCGATGCGGACGGGTGCCGGGACGGGCACGGTGGCTGGCGCCGGCCTCGGTCAGGCGCCAGGCCCAGGCGTGGGTGTCGGGCAGCGGCTCGCCACGGCGCAGCGGCACCGGCAACGCCGTGGCCAGTACCTCGCCCAGCGGCGCGTGGCTGTAGCGCGCCAGCCAGCGCAGCGACTCGGCCAGTTCGCCGTGCAGCAACGGCGTCGGGTCCAGCCAGGCCAGCGCGGCGCGCAGGCCGTCGGCGTCCTCGACCTGGCCGATCGCGGCCACCACGCCACTCAGTTCGCGGTTGCCGAACGGCACCTGCACGCGGCGGCCGACATCGCCGTCGGCGACCGTGTCGCCGGGCGGCGGCAGGTAGTCGAACAGGTGCGGCAGCGGCACGGGCAGGGCGACGCGGAGCGTGGCGGCGGGGGAGGGCATCCACCTAGTCTAGGGCGTGCCACCAATTCCCGAGTGTGCCGCCTGCCAGACCCAACCCGAAGGGCCGCGGTTGCGCGCGCCCGTGGCCGCGTCATCGCTCGGGCGTGGACGCACGTCCACGTCCTCGCTCTTCCTTGCCACAGGCACGCGCAATCGCGGCGCGGCATGCTCGGGGCTTGGTGACACGCCCTAGCGGCCGTGGCAAGCGGGTCCCGGGTGCCGGGAGTTGCGCGCGATTGCTGCCTGCAAAGTGATAAACCGGTCGTAAATAGCTGCCGCGCTTGGAGAATCGAATTTATCCACATCTGCTGTGGATAAAGCTGTGTATGACGGGCATGCTCCACGCCGTGAAGACGGACTCACAAGCCTCTGCCACGAGTTGGACAAAAAAGCGCCAATCGCATTTATTGCTTGCAGAACAACAAGTTGGCCGTGAAACACAGATGCAACATGGTTTCGCGGGGGCTTGACAAGACCTGTCCCGGGCCAATTTCCGGTGCTGTGCACAACCCGCCGTCGCGACGGCCGCCAGTGAGCCGATCGCGGCCTCGCTGTCAAGCGCGCGGTGCGGCGGCGGCCTCGCTATCATCGCGCCGATGATGGAGTTCCGATGACCGCCACGTCCCCTTCCGACGGCGTGGCCGCCCCGCCCGCCCTGGCCGCGTTCCTGCGCGGGATCGAACGCCGCGCCGCGGTCCTGGCCGACCTGCAGAGCGGCCGGCCCGAACGCGGCATGCCGGCCCTGGCGGCGGCGATGCGGGCGTTCCGCAGCCACGCCGCGGCCCTGCCGATGGCCGACTGGCCGCTACGGTTCTGGAAGCTGCTCGGCGCGGTGCCGACCCTGCGTCAGGCCGAGGCTGCCGGGGGCGCCTGGCCGGCGCCGCTGGCGCACCTGCGCACCCTGCAGCCGGCCGACCGCCTGGCGCTGCTGCTGCGTATCGTGGCCGGGCTGGACGAGCCGCTCGCCGCGCAGGTGCTGCAGCTGTCCACCGAGGACTACCAGCAGGCGCTGGCGCGGGCCTGTCCGCGCGATGCCGACGGGCGTCCGGATGCGGCGGGCTGGCGCGCGCTGGCCGATGCGGCACAGCAGTGCCTGCGCGACCTGCCGCCGGTACGGCTGCAGGCCCTGGCGCAGCTGCGCGATGCGGCGATCGCCGGCAGCACGGCCCCGCCGGCGGCGACCCCGGCCCCGGCAACGGACACGGCCGCCGCGCGTCCGCGCCGCCGCGGCGCGCGCTCGGCCCTGCGCACGCGCCTAGCCGGTGCGGTGATCGCCGTCGTGGTCCTGGCCCTGGTCGGGACCGTGTTCTGGGACCGTCTGCCTTGGCATCGGTCCCGTGCCGCCGCCGCGGCCGGCGGCAGCGACGCGAGCCTGGCGTTGGGCGATACCGGTCCAGTGCAGGTGGAAGTGCTGCCGCCGGAGTCGGACACCGCCAGCGCAAAGCCGCTACCGGCCGACCCGCCGGCGCCGCTGCCGGAACCGGCGATCTACGACCTGGATTTCTATGCGTGGTACGCGGCCGGTGCGCCGCCGCCGCGGATCGAGCGCAGCGCCCCCAGCGCCGCCGACCTGGCCGAAGCGGCCGAAAACCCGCCCGCCGCCGCCGCCGCCGTGGCCCCGGCCATCGCGCCCGCCGCAGCGGCGAGCGCGCCACCGGCGCTGACCCCGGCGCAGCTGCGCGCGCGCCAGGCCGCCTGGGACGCGCTGCCCGCGGCGGCGCAGGCGCGCCTGCGCCAGGTCGCCGCGGCCTTTGCCGGCCTGCCGATCGAGCAGCAGCACATCTTGCATGCGCAGTTCGCCGAGATGGACGCGCTGGAGCGCCACGGCTGGTTGCTCGGCCCGGAACTGGGCGCCGAGTTCTGGGCGCTGCAGCCGCTGCTCGGCTACGTGCCCGCGGCGCAGCGGCAGGCGCTGCTGGGCGTGCTGCGCAGCCTGCCGGCGGATCAGCGCGAGCATCTGGCACTGCTGTCGCAACGCACCCCGCCGCAGGACCGCGCGGCCCTGCGCCGCGACCTGCTCGCCCAGGCCGCCGACAGCCGCGGCGCCTGGCTGAAGCAGCGCGCCGCACGTTGAGGCGCGCGCTGCGCTTGGCTTTCGTGGGTGCCTGATCCCAGCCGCGGGGCGTGGCTCCCAGCAGCCATCCGTCGCAGCGGGTAGAATGCGCGGACTCCGCCACCCGGTGTCCGGCGCTGTCTGCGCGGCCGCAGTGGCGAGATCGCCAGAGTCTTGCAATGTTTTCGTCTTCCACCCCGGCCACGGTCCGGGGCCGCGAACTGCGCACCACTGCGCAGCTCGCCCTGCCGCTGGTCCTGGGGCACGTCTCCACCGGCCTGATCAGCTTCGTCGACAACGTGATCGCCGGTCACCACGGCACCCGCACGCTGGCCTCGGTGACGGTCGGCACGGCTCTGCTGTGGCTGCCGATGATGATCCCGATCGGCACCCTGATCGCCTTGACCGCCTCGGTGTCGCAGCTCGACGGCGCCAAGCGCCAGGCGCAGATCGGGCCGCTGTTCCGCCAGGCGCTGTGGCTGTCGCTGGGCCTGGGCCTGCTGATGTTCGCGTTCCTGAGCGTGATGCCGATGGCGCTGCCGCAACTGGGCATCGCCCCGGAGATCGTGCCCGGCGCGCGCGACTTCCTGCACGCGATCCGTTGGGGCGTGCCGGCGCTGGTGCTGTATTTCTGCATGCGCTACCTCAGCGAAGGCATGCACTGGACCCTGCCGACCATGCTGCTCGGCTTCGGCGGCCTGTTGTTGCTGGCCCCGCTCGGCTACGCGCTGACCTTCGGCCTGTGGGGCCTGCGCGAGCACGGCGCCGGCGGCCTGGGCATGGCCTCGGCGATCACGATGTGGGCGCAGGCGCTGTGCTTCGCCCTCTACCTGGCGCGGTCCAAGCGCTTCGCGCCGCTGCGCCTGTTCGCGCAGTTCGAGGCGCCGGACCTGCGCGCGATCGCCGGGCTGCTGAAGACCGGCCTGCCGATCGGCGTGACCATCCTGATGGAAGGCGGCCTGTTCATCGTCACCGCGCTGCTGATCGCGCGGCTCGGCGAGGTGCCGGCGGCGGCGCACCAGATCGCGATCAACGTGGCGCAGCTGTGTTTCATGGTGCCGATGGGCGTGGCCGAGGCGACCACGGTGCGGGTCGGCCGCGCGGCCGGTGCCGGCGACGCGGTGGGCGTGCGCGGTGCGGCCTGGGCCGGCTATGCGATCGTGCTCGGCACCCAGGCGCTGTCGGCGCTGGTATTGCTGTTCGGCCACGACGCCATCGTCGGCATCTATACCAGCGACCTGGCGGTGGCCGCGCTGGCCTCCACGCTGCTGCTGTACGCAGCCACGTTCCAGTTCCCCGACGGCCTGCAGGTGCTGTCGGCCGGCGCGCTGCGCGGCCTCAAGGACACCCGCGTGCCGATGCTGCTGGCCCTGTGCTCCTACTGGGGCCTGGGCATGCCACTGGGCGCCGGCCTCGGCCTGTGGCTGGGCTGGGGGCCGCAGGGCATGTGGATCGGCCTGATCCTGGGCCTGACCGCGGCGGCGGTGATGATGGGCGCGCGGTTCCGCTGGAGCAGCGCGCGGCTGCTGGCCGCGCCGGCGGCCCCCTGACTTCAGACGCATGTGCGGCGCCTGACGCAGCCGGTATGCTGCGCAGGCGCAAGACGCCTTCCCTTCGGAGTTTTCCATGAACCAACCCGTGCGTCGCAGCCCCGTCGCCAACTTCTTCGTCGGCCTGTGGGATGTGATGAACTTCACCCGCCGGTTGATCTTCAACCTGGTGTTCTTCGGCTTCCTGTTGCTGATCCTGCTGGCGATGGTGTTCGCCATGGCGCGCGGCGACGGCGGCAAGGCGCTGCGCGACCGCACCACGCTGCTGATCGCGCCGGAAGGCAAGCTGGTCGAGCAGTTCAGTGCCGACCCGGTCAGCCGCGCGCTGGCCAAGGCGATGAACGACAAGGGCGCGCAGGAGATCCAGTTGCGCGACCTGGTGCGCGCGATCGAGGCGGCCAAGACCGATCCCAAGATCGAGCGCGTGGCGTTGCGCCTGGACAAGCTGCAGCCCAGCGGCTTCGCCTCGATGCGCGAGGTGGAGAAGGCGCTGCAGGACCTGCGCAGCTCCGGCAAGCAGATCGTCGCCTACAGCGACAACCTGAACCAGTGGCAGTACCTGCTGGCCGCGCAGGCCAACGAGGTCTACCTGGACCCGATGGGCTCGATGACCCTGGAAGGGCTGGGTCGCTACCGCCAGTACTTCCGCGAGGGCCTGCAGGACAAGCTCGGCGTGGACGTGCACCTGTTCAAGGTCGGCGAGTACAAGTCCGCCGCCGAGCCCTACGTGCTCGACGCGGCCTCGCCGGCGTCCAAGGAAGCCGACCTGTTCTGGATGAACGACGTGTGGCAGCGCTATGTGGCCGACATCGCCAAGGCGCGCAAGCTGGCGCCTGAGCAGATCAACGCCGGCATCGACACCATGCCCGAGGGCGTGGCCGCCGCCGGCGGCGACCTGGCCAAGTTCGCCCTGCAGCAGAAGCTGGTGGACGGCCTGAAGACCCGCGAGGACGTCGAGCAACTGCTGGCCAAGCGCGGCGTGGCCGACGACGATGCCGACACCGGCTATCGCAACGTCGACCTGGATGGCTACCTGCAGCAGCTGGACCTGCGCCGCTCGCCGGTGGATTCGCGGCCGCAGGTGGCGGTGGTGGTCGCCGCGGGCGAGATCAGCGGCGGCGAACAGCCGGCCGGCCGCATCGGCGGCGAGTCGACCGCGGCGCTGCTGCGCCAGGCGCGCGACGACGACGCGGTGAAGGCGGTGGTGCTGCGGGTGGATTCGCCCGGCGGCGAAGTGTTCGCCTCCGAGCAGATCCGCCGCGAGGTGGTGGCGCTGAAGGCCGCCGGCAAGCCGGTGGTGGTGTCGATGGGGGACCTGGCCGCGTCCGGCGGCTACTGGATCAGCATGAACGCCGATCGCATCTACGCCGACCCGTCGACCATCACCGGTTCGATCGGCATCTTCGGCATGATCCCCAACATCACCCGCACCCTGGACAAGATCGGCGTGCATACCGACGGCGTGGGCACCACCCGCTTCGCCGGCGCGTTCGACATGACCCGGCCGATGGATCCGGCGGTGGGCCAGCTGATCCAGTCGGTGATCAACAAGGGCTATGCCGACTTCACCGGCAAGGTCGCGCAGGCGCGCGGCAAGTCGGTCGAGGCCATCGACCAGGTGGCGCGCGGCCGCGTGTGGAGCGGTGCGCAGGCCAAGGAGCGCGGGCTGGTGGACGCGTTCGGCGGCTTCAAGGATGCCGTGGCCGATGCCGCCGCGCGCGCCAAGCTGGGCGGCCCGGACAAGTACCGGGTGCGTTACGTCGAGAAGCCGGCCACGCCGTTCGCGCAGTTCGTCAGCGGGTTCGCCGGCAGCCGCCTGGGCGTGTGGATGCTGAGCGACTCGGCGCTGGGCCATGCCCTGCTGGCGCGCAGCCTGCCGGAGCTGGACACCCAGTTGCGCTTCGTCAAGGACGCGGCCGACACCCGCCCGGGCGCACCGGTGAAGGCGCTGGCCTACTGCTTCTGCGGTCTGTGAGCCGGCCCTGAGCCGGTGGCGGCGCGCCCGCGCGGGCGCGTCGCATGTGCCTGCAACGCCGGCCCCGTGGCCGGCGTTTTTCATTGCGCGGTGGCGGCGTCGAGCGCGGCGTTCTGCGTGGCCGCGGCGCGGTCGAGCGTGGCCTGGGTCTGCCTGGCGCGGTCCAGCGGCTGGGCGATGGCGGCGCGCAACGCGCTGGCCTTCGGCGGTGGCGGCGCATCGGGCGGTTGCGGCGGCGCCGGCCTGCATGCGGCCAGCAGTGCGAGCAACGGCAATGCCAACGTCATCCTGCGCAGTGGTGCGGACATGGCGGCGACCTCCTCGAGGGTGGAGGTATCATCCTACGCCTCTCACGTGAGCAGACAGGCACGCGCATGCAGCACCGTTGGCGACTGGACGGACAGACCGCGCTGATCACCGGCGCCAGCGCCGGCATCGGCCTGGCGATCGCACGCGAACTGCTCGGGTTCGGCGCCGACCTGCTGCTGGTGGCGCGCGACCTCGATGCATTGGAGATCGCACGCGACGAACTGCGCGACGCCTTCCCCGAGCGCGAGATCCTGGCACTGGCCGCCGACGTCGCCGACGACGAGGACCGCCGCGAGATCCTGGACTGGGTCGAGGACCATGCCGACGGCCTGCACCTGCTGATCAACAACGCCGGCGGCAACGTCAGCAAGGCCGCGGTGGACTACACCGAGGACGAGTGGCGCGGCATCTTCGAGACCAACCTGTTCTCCGCCTTCGAGCTGTCGCGCTACGCGCATCCGCTGCTGGCGCAGCATGCGGCCTCGGCGATCGTTAACGTCGGCAGCGTGTCCGGGCTGACCCACGTGCGCAGCGGCGCGCCCTATGGCATGACCAAGGCAGCACTGCACCAGCTCACCCGCAACCTCGCCGCCGAATGGGCCGAGGATGGCATCCGGGTCAATGCGGTGGCGCCGTGGTACATCCGCACCCGCCGCACCTCCGGCCCGCTGTCGGATCCGGACTACTACGAGCAGGTGATCGAGCGCACGCCGATGCGCCGCATCGGCGAACCGGAGGAAGTCGCGGCGGCGGTCGGGTTCCTGTGCCTGCCGGCGGCCAGCTACATCACCGGCGAATGCATCGCGGTGGATGGGGGGTTTTTGCGCTACGGGTTCTGACGGTTCGGTGGCTGCATGGCGGCGGCGTGCGAGCAGGGCTCCAGCCGAAGGCGCAGTGCGGTGCGTCCCGGGCGGTACGTCGTCCCTCCCACAAAGGCACGCTCGCCGTGTTAGACCGGCGGCGGTCGGGGTCCTGTGCCTGCCGGCGGCCAGCCGAAGGCGTCTTGCGGCGCATCCCGGGCGATACGTCGTCGGGACTGAAGTCCCTCCCACAAAGGCGCGCGCTCGCCGTGGTAGGCCGGCGGCGGCGAGCGCCAGGAAGTGGCGGCTGCGGCCGGGTTCCTGTGGTTGCGCCTGCTACATCACCGGCGAATGCATCGCGGTGGACGGGGGGTTTTAGCGCTGCAGGCTGTGGTGCAAGCGAGGCAACTGCATGCAGCGGAATCCGTAGGAGCGGCTTCAGCCGCGACCGGGCGTTCCCGGTAACGCCCGGTCGCGGCTGAAGCCGCTTGTGTCTTATGAGGGTCTATCGTTGTAGGTGAGAGCGGAGTGCGGCAGGCCGTTTAGCCG
>NZ_JAMDLL010000017.1:0-59397 GCF_040595915.1 Xanthomonas sp. PPL134 | reverse complement strand
GGCACCACCAACACCTACACCGTCTACGACGAAGCCGGCCACTGGATGGGCGACTACGACACCAACGGCAAGGCGCTCCAGCAGGCGATCTGGCTCGATGACCTGCCGGTGGGCGTGCTGGTGGGCACTGCGCTGAACTATGTGCAGCCGGACCACCTAGGCACGCCACGGGCTGTGATCGACTCGGCGCGTGACGTCGCCATCTGGACTTGGGACGTCAAGGGCGAGGCCTTCGGTAGCACGCCGCCGAACCAAGACCCGGACAACGACGGCGCGGCGTTCGTGTTCAACCTGCGCTTCCCGGGACAGTTCTACGACAGCGCCACGGGACTCAATCAGAACTACTTTAGAGATTATGATTTCCAAATTGGCCGCTATGTGGAGAGTGATCCGCTTGGACTACTAGGTGGAAATTCGACTTTTGCTTACGCCGGCTCCAATTCCTTATATCAAATTGATATGTTTGGCTTGGCTAAAACCCTTCCCACTACGAAAGTTCCAGGCGGAACCCCTACAACGGTAAGAATTGACGCTCCCCACGTGGACGGCCAACAGCGGCATGCACATGTCTGTGAGCGCGGATGCAGGGAGATTGTTGTGAACGAAGATGGTTCTGGCAGTCATGGCACAGATCCACGAGAGTTGAAGAATAGAGTCCGTGCCTTTCTGAGAGGTTATGGATTCAATGTCAGCGTTTGCGGTGGCGCCACTTTTCTCGCAAAGGGAGTGGCGCGAGATAGATGTATGAAAGGTGATTTTTCGATGTGCGAAATATTTAAGTCATTGGGCGGCGAAGTGATTGAAGATCCAACTATTAAAATTTAGGACAAAACATGAAACTATACGGAAAGAGTGAACTGGAAGCACTGCCACTCTCGCTTGCTGAGGTTACGCTGCAAGTTTCTACAGCTGAACTAAGAGAGGTAATAAATTTTCTTGAAAAATGTGATTCAGAGATGAAGTCAAATGATCGATGGGAACACGCACATCTTCAGGATTTTTTGAAATCGTCCAAGCTGGCTGTTGACATTGTTGTATATAAAGGATGAATACTTGAATTTGTCCTCTGACAATCTGGCCGGCTGGGTTTTAGAAATTTCAATGGCGACTGCGACCGTTGCAATTTTGCTTGGTGGAGCTGGCTGCTCGATCAGCGAGAAGACTGTATATGGAAACTTGCAGGCGCTTGACCTTCAGTATGCACAAGACAAAAGTGATCTGCTCGTTGATAAGGCTGGAGATGAAAGCGATGTTCGCTTCCGCACGAAGGGAGGGCGTGTTTGGTGGGCGCTGAATAAATTAAATAAAGAACAGGAAATTTACTCGTCCCCAGCAAATGGACCGACCCCTGATTGCAGCGCGATTGATAATCTGAAAAAGATCGTGCAACTAGATGACCATTTTGAGGAAAAAGCCTTTTTGGCTTGCAGGAGGTGAAGGCTGCGCAGGAACGGCTAATTCTGCATAGGAATTTTTCGATATTGATACGCTTACTCAAGTGGTCGAAGAACCAGTTTTCTCATGGCACTGCCCCCCCCCATTAACCGCGCAACTCAACCACTATAAAACTCCCCGAGATCCAAATAACGACTTTACGCTTTGGCGTTCAATCTACTATCCTGGGCCAGCGTTACCGTGGCGCTCCCGACTCAATTAGAAAGACCTAAGACTGCCCCTTCCGCAAAAAGTGCGCGCAATGACATGAATAAATGCAGATGTATCGTTCTGGTTAGCATGTGCACAGCCATCTTCAATTTGGAAGCGAGGCAATCAAAGTTGAATTATGTATCCAAAGTTTTCCATGATGGCGCTTACATCCCGAAAGCCTATAAGGAATCCGATGTCATTCACCGCTATGGCGAAGGCAGCAAAACGGTCAATAGTGCTGACCTGATTTGAAGAACTTATCAAGATACATTTACAGGAATGGAGGTAGTAATCACATCTAATCCTGACGTCGCGTCGCACTTTAGGACGATCGATGAGATTCGCATCTCATCAGGCAATATGGATAAAACCGCGCCTCGAACTATAGAAAGTCTGGAAGGACTAAAATTGAAAGGCGTGGACATCGGCGAATCTACCTCCAAGGCAATCAAAGCGGCTCAAGATTATGGCGCGGTGGATACAACGAAAGAGAAAATCAGGGGGCACGAATTCGAACGCGTTTGCGGATTCTCCGAAGGCGGTTCAAACATCTGCTTTTTCTTGAAAGGCGATGAAGTGACCGCAATATCGGTTGGATTTGGACCATGAGCACCGCCTTAAGATCATCGTCATGGTTCGCGCGCCACCCATATGAACGCAAATACAGCATTTTGGCCCTTCGGACTGACGGCCCAGTTAAATGGACCGCAATGTCGAAAATTTCGATTTTAGGTTTTTTTGGCTCTTTTGATTTCCTGCAGCAGAAGCGATCATAAGATCGAGGCGCCCCCTGTTTCAGGCGACGAAAGCTGCAGGACTTTTGATGTTGATTCCACTCGTGCAAAGGCAGAGAGCGGCGAGCTTTCGGCGATCAGGGGGATGCGCGACTATTCCCTGGATTGCGTCTTGCACAACAATGGTCCCGAAACCTTGCGCTGGGGGCAGTTGGCTGCTGAGAAGGGCAGCAACCAAGACAAGGAAATCTACGAGAGCCTCAAGATGACATTTATCCCGAAGAAGTAGTTCGGGCTACAGGTAACGCCGCCCTCATCCAATGCCAGCGCTCACCCGCACTTCGAATACCCACAATTCAAACACGTCGCACACCCATCCATGATGACGAGCGCCTTGGTGTTGCACTTGTGGCACATCGTGGCCGACGGCGGGAAACTCGCGCCGTCGCCGGTGACGGCGATGTCCTCTTCGTGGTCGGCGGTGGAGTCGGCGGATGCCGTCCCCTCATCCGCCCTGCGGGCAGCTTCTCCCGCAGGAGAAGCAACTGCCTTGCTTACTTCACTGTTTTTTTTTGAGCGCTCTTCGTACTGCTTGCGCTTCTCGGCGATCAGCGCGCGCTGGTGATCGCTCATCTCCGGGTCGTGCAGCAGGCCGATCGACTTCATGTGCTCTTCGACGATGCTGCCCAGTTCGGCGACCAGCGACGGCATGTACACGCCGCCGGCCTTGAAGTAGCCGCCCTTGGGGTCGAACACGGCCTTCATTTCGTCGACCAGGAAGGTGACGTCGCCGCCCTTGCGGAACACGGCGGACATGATGCGGGTCAGCGCCACGATCCACTGGAAGTGTTCCATGGACTTGGAGTTGACGAAGATCTCGAACGGGCGGCGCAGTTCGTGCTCGGTGCCGGCGTTGAGCACGATGTCGTTGAGGGTCACGTACATGGCGTGTTCCACCAACGGCGACTTGATCTTGTAGGTGCTGCCGATCAACACGTCCGGGCGCTCGATGCGCTCGTGCATATGGATGATGTTGTCGGCCGGCGCTTCGGCCTCGGCGGTGGCACGGTCGATCGACGAGGCGGGCACCGCGGCGGCGGCGTCGCGCGCCTTGTCCTCGGGGGTGACGACGGCGTAGCCCTTGATTTTCTGGTCGATCTTGATGGCCATGAGGCGTGCGTTCCTGGAATGCGGATCGGGACGGGCGTGGGCCCGGCCTCTCTCCCGCGTGCGGGAGAGAGGGTGCGACGGGACGGCTTACTTCTTGGCGCGGGTGGCCGCGGCCTTCTTGCCGGCGGCCTTGCGCACGGCGGTCTTCTTCACCGCGGCGCTCTTCTTGGCGACCTTGGCGGTGCTCTTCTTGACCGCCTTGGCGGCCTTGCCCACGGCCTTCTTGGCCACGGCCTTGCGCGCGCCCACGCTCTTCTTCACCGCGCTCTTCTTGGCGACCACCGACTTCTTGGTCACGGCCTTCTTGGCGGCGACCTTCTTGACCGCCTTCTTCGGCGCGGCCTTCTTGGCGGTCACTTTCTTGGCCGGGGCCTTCTTGGCGACGGCCTTCTTCGCGACCGTCTTCTTGGCGGCGGCCTTCTTCGCCGGCGCCTTCTTCGCAGCCGCCTTCTTGGCGGTCTTCTTGCCGCCCTTGCTCAGCGAGGCCGCTTCGGCCTGGGCGCTGGCCTTGGCCGCTTCCAGCTTCTTGCGCGCGCTGGCGACGGTCTTCTTGACGGCCTTGCCGGCCTTCTCGGCGCGCTTGGCGACGGCCTTCTCGGCCTGCTTCACCACCTTGCGGGTCTTGGCGACCTGGTCCTGCACGCGCTTCTGCACGTTCTCGGCGGTCTGCTTGACGCTGGCGACGGCCTCGCTGGCGGTGGCGGCGATGGTCTCGCCCACGTTGGTGGCGGTTTCTTTCACGTTCTCGGCGACCTGCGTCAGCGTCGCCGTGACTCCATTCCCAGTGCTCATAAAACCCTCCTCAGGGTGTCAGTGTTTATGTAACGCGGGCGATGCTATACCGATTGCAGCGAAGCGGGGAGCCGGAAACGGCGACAGGCGGCGGACGGTGGGGAAGCGTTGGGGAAGCGCGGCGCGCCGCGCTCCGGGTCTCCCGCCGCCGCCCTCCCCTCCGCCGGCGCGGAGGGGAGACGGGACGGCATCAGAACTTGCCGTAATACCCTTCTTTCAGCGCATCGAACAGGTTGGCGGCGGTATGCATCTCGCCGTCGTATTCGATCTGCTCGTTGCCCTTGACCTCGACCACGCTGCCGTCTTCCAGCTCGAAGCGGTAGGTGGTGTTCTCCAGGTCCGCCTCCTTGACCAGCACGCCCTGGAAGGCGGCCGGGTTGAAGCGGAACGTGGTGCAGCCCTTCAGCCCCTGCTGGTGGGCGTAGCGATAGATGTCCTTGAACTGCTCGTAGGGATAGTCGGTGGGGACGTTGGCGGTCTTGGAGATGGAGCTGTCCACCCACTTCTGCGCGGCGGCCTGCACGTCCACGTGTTCCTTGGGGTGGATGTCGTCGGCGGCGATGAAGTAGTCCGGCAGGCGCGAGGCGGCGTCCTCGGCGAACGGCATCGCCTTGGCGTTGACCAGGTGGCGATAGGCCAGCAGCTCGAAGGAGAACACGTCCACCTTCTCCTTGCTCTTCTTGCCTTCGCGGATCACGTTGCGGCTGTAGTGATGGGCGAAGCTCGGCTCGATGCCGTTGGAGGCGTTGTTGGCCAGGCTCAGCGAAATGGTGCCGGTGGGGGCGATGGAGCTGTGGTGGGTGAAGCGCGCGCCCACCTCGGCCAGTTCCTCGACCAGCGCCGGCGCCACCTCGGCAATGCGCTGCATGTAGCGGCTGTACTTGGCGTGCAGCAGCCGGCCCTCGATGCGCTCACCGACGCGCCAGCCATCGCGGGCCATCTCCGGGCGCTGCCGCAGCATCGCCGCGGTGACCTCGAAGGTCTCCTGCATGATCGGCGCCGGGCCCTTTTCCTTGGCCAGCGACAGCGCGGTCTCCCAGCCGGCCACGGCCATCTCGCGGGCGATGGCCTCGGTGAACTCGCAGGACTCGGCGCTGCCGTACTTCATCCGCAGCATGGTCATGGTCGACCCCAGGCCGAGGAAGCCCATGCCGTGGCGGCGCTTGCGCATGATCTCGTCGCGCTGCTGCTGCAGCGGCAGGCCGTTGACCTCGACCACGTTGTCGAGCATGCGGGTGAACACCCGCACCACTTCCTTGTATTCCTCCCAGTCGAAGCGGGCGCGCTCGGTGAACGGGTCGCGCACGAAGGTGGTGAGGTTGATCGAGCCGAGCAGGCAGGCGCCGTAGGGCGGCAGCGGCTGCTCGCCGCAAGGATTGGTCGCGCGGATGTTCTCGCACCACCAGTTGTTGTTCATTTCGTTGACGCGGTCGATCAGGATGAAGCCCGGCTCGGCGTAGTCGTAGGTGGAGACCATGATCATGTCCCACAGGTGGCGGGCGCGGATGTGCCCGTACACCTTGCACGCGACCAGGCCGTCGTCGCGCACGATGTAGTCCTGGTGCGTGGGCCAGTCGCGCCACACCACGGCGCTGGCGTCGGCCAGGTCGATGTCGGCCTCTTCCTTGCGGTTGACCGGGAACACCAGCGGCCAGTCGGCGTCCTGCTCCACCGCCTGCATGAAGCCGTCGGTGATCAGCAGCGACAGGTTGAACTGGCGCAGGCGCCCGTCCTCGCGCTTGGCGCGGATGAAGTCCTTCACGTCCGGATGGGACACGTCGAAGGTGCCCATCTGCGCGCCGCGGCGGCCCCCGGCCGAGGACACGGTGAAGCACATCTTGTCGAAGATATCCATGAACGACATCGGCCCGGAGGTGTAGGCGCCGGCGCCGGCCACGAACGCGCCGCGCGGGCGCAGCGTGCTGAACTCGTAGCCGATGCCGCAGCCGGCCTTGAGGGTCAGCCCGGCCTCGTGGACCTTCTCCAGGATGCCGTCCATCGAGTCGGTGATGGTGCCCGACACGGTGCAGTTGATCGTGCTGGTGGCAGGCTTGTGTTCCTGCGCGCCGGCATTGGAGGTGATGCGCCCGGCCGGGATCGCGCCACGGCGCAGCGCCCAGGCGAAACGCTCGAACCAGTAGGCGCGCAACTCGTCGGTGGATTCGGCATCGGCCAGCGCCCGCGCCACGCGCAGGTAGGTGCCGTCGATGTCGGCATCCAGCGGCTCGCCCTGCTTGGTCTTGAGCCGATACTTCTTGTCCCAGATGTCCTGCGACGCCGGCTGCATCGGGATGGGGTCGTGCTTGGATCCGGTCTGGACGACTTCCAGGCGCACCGTACTCATTCTGCTGTGTTCTCCTCGAACCTGTCCCGATGGGGCGGATGGGTGGTCACCCGCCGTGTGTCTTGTCTATATCGCACTTGCGCTGCACGGCAGAGACGGCCGCGGCAGCGCACGCGGCGCCTGCCCTCGACCGTTCGACATTCCCCGAATCCGCGACGTTTCCTGTCACCGTCCCATCATGCACCGCCAAGCGCGCCCCTGGATGTGAGGTCTTGGTGAAGAAAACCCTACGTCTAGTGCCGTCCCGATGCGCTACCGCTACATGTTGTGGCTGCGGCACGCGTGAACGCTAACCCCGGGCAGGCCGACTGTCAACGGCGCCGCACGCCCATTGCACGCCATCGAGACGCGGCGCGCACGGGGCGCGTACACGGCCTTGCGCAAGCGGCACCGGCGCGCTTTCACTGGCGGTTAAACGGCGCGCGTTCATCTTGATTTACGCGCACGCGCGCCCATCTGCCCCACGTCTCCCGCGTCCCCGGAAAACCACCCATGCGACCGCTGCCTACGCTGCTGACCCTGACCGCCGCCGCTGCCTTCGGCGGTTTCGCCGCCACCGCGATCAACGCGCAACTGGACAACCGCGCCGAGGCCGCGCCGGTGGCGGCGGCACCGCCGCTGTCCGGGGCCGCGCGGCTGCCCTCCTCGGTGGCCGGCGAGCCGCTGCCGTCGCTGGCGCCGATGCTGCAGAAGGTGATGCCGGCGGTGGTGAGCATCAACACCAAGCAGGTGGTGCGGGTACGCAATCCGTTCTTCAACGACCCGATCCTGCGCCGCCTGTTCCCGGACATCCCGCAGGAGCGCATCAACGAGTCGCTGGGCTCGGGCGTGATCATCGATGCCAAGAACGGCTACGTGCTCACCAACCACCACGTGGTGGAGAACGCCGACGACGTGCAGGTGACCCTGGCCGACGGGCGCAGCTTCAAGGCCGAGTTCATGGGCTCGGACGCGGACACCGACATCGCGCTGATCCGCATCAAGGCCGACAACCTTACCGAGATCCGCCTGGGCGACAGCGACAAGCTGCGCGTGGGCGATTTCGTCGCCGCCATCGGCAACCCGTTCGGCTTCACCCAGACGGTCACCTCCGGCATCGTCTCGGCGATGGGCCGCAACGGCATCCGCGGCCTGGGCTACCAGAACTTCATCCAGACCGACGCCTCGATCAACCCGGGCAACTCCGGCGGCGCGCTGGTGGATCTGCGCGGCGAACTGGTCGGCATCAACACCGCCAGCTTCAATCCGCAGGGCAGCATGGCCGGCAACATCGGCCTGGGCCTGGCGATCCCGTCGAACCTGGCGCGCGCGGTGGTCGACCAGTTGATCAAGAACAACGGGGTGATGATCCGCGGCACCTTCGGCATCGAGACGCAGAACCTGACCACGCAGATGGCGCAGGGCCTGGGCCTGTCGGCGCCGCGCGGCGCGCTGGTGACGCGAGTGCTGGCCGGGTCGTCGGCCGCGGCCGCCGGGCTGCAGCCGGGCGACGTGGTCGTCGGCGCCAACGGCGAGCGGCTGGACAGCGCCGAGGCATTGCACAACTACGAGGGCCTGCAGCCGGTGGGCAGCACGGTGACCCTGGACGTGCGCCGCGACGGCAAGCCGCTGCAGCTCAAGGTCGCGCTCAAGGAACAGCCGCGCGCGGTCAGCGGCGAATCGCTGGACCCGCGGCTGAGCGGCGCCACTTTCACCGACCTGCCCGAATCGCTGCGCCAGTCGGGCATCTCCGGCGTGCTGATCGGCAACGTGGCGCGCGGCAGCCGCGCGGCGCGCAACGGCCTGGCCGGCGGCGACATCGTGGTGGCCGCCTCGGTCGGCGAGTTCGCCGACCTGGCCAGCTACCGCGCCAACTTCGCACGCAAGCCGGCGCAGCTGGTGCTGCGTGTGGTGCGCGGCGGCGCGCAGGCCGACCTGGTCATGCAGTGAGCCGGCGCCCTCAGTCCAGCCGCGCGGCGTAGTCGTCGCGCACGTGCTGGTTGAGATAGGTGGTCAGGCCGCGCCCGGCCGCGGCCAGGCGCTGCATCTCCAGCACGTGGAGCAGGCCGGGATGATGGCGGTCGTAGCGGTAGGTGGCGCCATCGGCGAAGCGCAGCACGATCCAGTCCGGACCGCTGTCGTAGGCGACCACCCCGGCATGGCCGCTCCGGTTGCCGTATGCGTGCATGACAGGTCCTCCAGGGCTTCAGGGTGGCTGACACCACGTCGCGAGCCGCCGCCAGGTGGGTGCGGACGGCGCGGAGGGCCGCCGTGTACGCGTGCTACATACCGGTTCCGCGCACGTGCACGCCCGCGGTGGCTGCGCCGTCGTTTCGTTGGCCGCTCTTGGCTGTTCGCCGGCGAGCGCCGACACTATGGCGCATCACCTGCGGCGACGAGCTAACACCCCGTACACCCCGCCGATGGTATTGGTGTCGCCCCCGTTCTGCGCAGCGTCCGCATCGGCGGACGGCAGGCCCCCAAACCCCAGAGGAGACATGCCCATGAATGCCAGCCCGACCAATACCGAGAACCTCAAGGACAACCTGAGCGAGGCCGGCGCGCACCTGAAGTCCGCGGCCAGCTACGCCGGCGAGGCGATCAAGGGCGCTGCCGGTGCCGCCGGCGAAGAACTGAAGTTGGGCAAGGCCAACGTCAAGGCCGAGCTGTCCGATAGCGCTCTGTCCGGGCTGGCGGCCGCCGAGTTCGGCGGTGCCGCGGCCAAGGAGCAGGTGGACGTGCTGCTGGACAAGGGCCGCGACCTGATCGACAGCGCTGCCGAACTGATCCGCGAGCGTCCGCTGGCCTCGTTCGGCGTGGCCTTCGCCACCGGCTGGATCATCGCCAAGCTGGCGCGCAGCGGCGGCGACAAGTAAGCCGCACGTGAGCGAGGAGCAGGCCCGCGCCGACGGTGCCGCGGCGGACGCCGCGGCCGCACCGTCGCTGGAGGAATCCTTCCGCGCGCTCGGCACCGCCGGCCGCGAAGGACTCACCGCCACCCTGGACACCGGCCGCGCGCTGCGCAAGCTGGTGGCCGCGGATCTGGCCCTGGCTCGCGCCGCGTTGGCGCGGGCATTGGTGTGGCTGACCGTGTCGGTGGCGTTCGGCGCCTCGGCCTGGATGCTGCTGATGGGCGCGATGATCGCCTTGCTGCAGCGCATGGGCTGGTCGTGGCTGGCCTCGATCTCGGCGACGGCCGCCTTCAGCCTGGTGGTCACCGCACTCGGCGCCTGGCAGGCGTTGCGCTACTTCGACATGAGCAAGCTCGACGCCACCCGCCGCCAGCTGGCCAAGCTCGGCATCGGCGGCGATGACGAAGACAACGACGACGACGTCGCCAAGCGCGAGGCCACGCCATGACCCTGCGGCAATTGCAGCACCGCATCGCCCGCGCCGAATCGGTGCTGGAAGGACGCCAGGAGCAGGTGCGCACGCACTGGACGACCCTGCAGCAGGTCTGGCGCGAAGGCTGGACGCCGTGGCGGATCGTGATCGTTGGCCTCGGCACCGGCTTCCTGGTCGGGCGCGCCGAACCGGCGGCCGTGGTCGGCAAGCTCGGCGGCGCACGCTGGCTGCAGATGCTCAGCGCGGTCTCCAGCCTGATCAACGCCACCACCGCCAAGAGCGCCTCGGACAACGCCGAGCGCGCCTCCGACGATGCCGAGGAGGCGGCGGATACCGCGCAGGATGCGGCGGTGGATGCCGCCACCCAGACACCGCCGCCCGCCACACCGGTTCCCCCCTCCCCTGCTCGTCCGCAGGCGGTGCGGCCGCCGACGGCCTCGCGGCCCGGGCACCCCGCCGCCGCGGAAGCGGCCACCGATCTGTCCGAGCGCTAGGGCGCCAAGCCAGGCACATCGAGCCCCGGTGTCGGGTGTAGGCGCGCTTCAGCCGCGACGGGCGCTCGCGCAAAGGCTGTCGCGGCTGAAGCCACTCCTACGACGGACGCTGCAGCCGGTGTGATCAATGGGCGCCACGCCACGCGCACGCGGCGGCCACGCGGTCTTGATACCGCCCCGGCCACGATCGGCCTACACTTCGCTTCCTTTTCGACGCCGTCCGGCGCGTGCACTGCGGCGCGCGCCGCGGCCCCCGTCTCGCAGGTCCGATGAGTACAGTTTCCGATTCCGCGGCCGTCGCCGACGACGCGTCGCACGACGCCCTGCCCCCGCCGCCCGCGCCGCGCCCGCGTGGCCCGGTCTCGCTGGTGGTGCTGGCGACGCTGGCGGTCTGCTACACGCTGTGGGCGGCACAGGACGTGATCCTGCCGATCCTGCTCTCGGCCTTCTTCGCCCTGATCGGCAACCCGATCCTGCGCGTGCTGCAACGGCTGTACCTGCCGCGCTTCCTGGCCGCACTGCTGGTGCTGCTGTCCGGCATGGCGGTGGCGACGACCCTGACCGTGCAGTTGGCTGGCCCCGCCGCCGAATGGGCGCAGCAGGCGCCGGCGCAGCTGCGCCACCTCGCCACCCAGGTGCGCGACCTGACCAAGCCGATGCAGCAGGCCAACCAGGCCGCGGAGAACTTCGCCCGCGCCGCCGGCGGCGAGAGCGGGCGCCGCGTGCAGGTGATCCGCACGCAGATGGACGATCCGTACAAGGCGCTGGTGCGGACCCCGCGGCTGGCCGCCTCGGTGCTGGCGGTGGTCCTGCTGACGTTCTTCTTCATGGTGTTCGGCGAGAACCTGCAGCGCCATGCGATCGCCTTGCTGCCCAACCGCCAGCAACAGAAGTTCACCACCGAGATCCTGCGCTCGATCGAACGCGAGGTCTCGCGCTACGTCCTGACCATCACCGTGATCAACACGCTGGTCGGCCTGATCTTCGCCGGCATCCTGATCCTGCTGAAGATCCCGCCGCAGGAAGCGTTGCTGTGGGGCACGGTGGTGGCGCTGCTGAATTTCGCGCCGTACGTGGGGCCGCTGATCGGCGCGGTGCTGATGCTGCTGATGGGGTTCGTCGCCTTCCGCGACCCGCTGAGCGCGGCACTGCCGGCGATCCTGTACCTGGGCCTGCACACCCTCGAGGGCCAGGTGGTGACGCCGATCGTGCTCGGCCGGCGCATGGCGATCTCGCCGCTGATGCTGATCCTGGCGCTGATGCTGTTCGGCTGGCTGTGGGGCATGATCGGCCTGCTGCTGGCGGTGCCGCTGCTGGTGTGCATCAAGATGGTGCTGGCGCGGGTGGAGGGCATGCAGCGCTGGGCACGGCTGCTGGAGTGAGGCGGGGATTCGGGAGTCGGAAGCGCCACGGCGTGCTGTCTACCGGATGCGGCCCGCGGCGGCGGCGGCGCTTGGCGTAAAATGCGCCGGTGACTTCCATGCCCTCCTTCCCCGTCCGCGCGATCACGCTGGATCTGGACGACACGCTGTGGCCGTTCGCGCCGATCGGCGCGCGCATCGAGCAGGTGCTGCACGACTGGCTGCTGCAGCACAGCCCGGCCACGGCCGCGCGCTTCCCGGTCGCGGCGATGCGGCAGCTGCGCGAAGACGTGTTCGCCGCGCATCCGCACCTGCATCACGACCTCAGCGAACTGCGCCGCTTGACGCTGCGCCGCGCGCTGCACGAGAGCGGCGCCGACGCCGCCCTGCTGGAACCGGCCTATGCGGTGTTCCATGCCGCGCGCAACCAGGTGGAGTGCTATCCGGACAGCATCGCCGCGCTGGAGCGCATCGCCGCGCGCGTGCCGGTGGTGGCGTTGAGCAACGGCAACGCCGACTTGGCCACGATCGGCCTGGACCAGCATTTCGCCTTCCAACTCAGTGCCCGCGAGCACGGCGCGGCCAAGCCGGACCCGGGCATCTTCCGCGCCGCCTGCGCACGCCTGGGCCTGCCCTGCGCGCAGGTGCTGCACGTAGGCGACCACATCGAGATCGACGTGGTCGGCGCGATGCAGGCCGGGCTGCGCGGCTGCTGGATCAACCGCGATGCGCAGGCCTGGCATCCGCCGACGCCACCCGACCTGCATTTCGACACCCTCACCGGCCTGGCCGACTGGCTGGACGCGACCCAGCCGGCCGTCGCGCGCGCATGACCCGCGCGCGCTGGCCCGCCGGCCACCTCCCTCTTCCAAGGATCCGCTGATGTCCCTGCCGACCGGCTTCACCGACGCCTCGTCCCACGCGCTGCCGCTGTACGTGCTGGACCGCGACCACCTGGCCGAATGGCGCGCGGCGCAAGCGCCGGCCTGGGCGGCGTGGATGGACGCCCAGCAATTCGTGGCCGCACCGGGCAGCGTGCTGCTGCTGCCGGGCGCCGACGGCGTGGCCGCCGCGGTGCTGGGCGTCGGCGATCGCGGCGATGCGTATGCCTATGCGCATGCGCCGTACGCGCTGCCGGCCGGCAGCACCTGGCGGGTGGAGACGGCGCTGGACGCCGACACGCTGGCGGCGCTGCACCTGGGCTGGGGCCTGGGCAGCTACCGCTTCGCCCGCTACAAGCAACCGGCGCGGCTGCCGGCGCAGTTGCTGGCCACGCCGCAGGCGGAAGTGCGCGACCTGATCGCCGCCAGCCTGCGCGTGCGCGACTGGGTCAACACGCCCACCGAGCACATGGGGCCGGAGCAACTGGAAGACGCCGCGCGCGCGATCGCGCAGGAACACGGCGCGCAGTTCGAGAGCATCGTCGGCGACGCGCTGCTGGCGCAGAACTTCCCGGCGATCCACGCGGTCGGCCGCGCCTCGCACCGCGCGCCGCGGCTGCTGGTGCTGCGCTGGGGCGAGGAGGCGCATCCGCACGTGGCGCTGGTCGGCAAGGGCGTGTGCTTCGACACCGGCGGCCTGGACCTGAAGCCGGCCGACGGCATGCGCAACATGAAGAAGGACATGGGCGGCGCCGCGCACGCCCTGGCGCTGGCCGGGCTGGTGATGGCGCAGCGCCTGCCGCTGCGGCTGACCGTGCTGCTGCCGGCGGTGGAGAATGCGGTCGGCCCGGACGCGTTCCGCCCCGGCGAGGTCATCGCCACCCGCCAGGGCACCAGCGTGGAGATCGACAACACCGACGCCGAGGGCCGCCTGGTGCTGTGCGATGCGCTGGCCTATGCCGGCGAGCAGCGCCCGGACGCGATCCTGGATTTCGCCACCCTGACCGGTGCCGCGCGCATCGCCCTGGGCCCGGACCTGCCGGCGCTTTTCAGCAACGACGACACGCTGGCGCAGGCCTGGATCGCCGCCGGCGAGCGCACCCGCGACCCGGTCTGGCGCATGCCGCTGTGGCGCCCTTACCTGCGCTACCTGACCAGTTCGGTCGCCGACCTGGCCAACGCCGGCTCGCGCATGGCCGGCGCGGTCACCGCCGCCCTGTACCTGGAGCGTTTCGTGCCGGCGCGGCAGGCCTGGGCGCACCTGGACGTGTATGCCTGGAACGACAGCGACCGCCCCGGCCGCCCCGCCGGCGGCGAAGCGCTGGCGCTGCGTTCGGCCTACGCCATGCTCAAGGCGCGTTACGCGGGGTAAGCCGCGGTCGATCGGCCTGCGCGCCCCAGGTCGCGCAGGCAGGCGCGGGGCTGGCGTCGAGCGGCATCGGGCGGTGCAGCGCCTCGCGCGTATTCCTTGTAAGCCACTGCGGCCGCAACGCGCGGGGGGTGTGAGTTGTCTTCGGACACCGTCGGGACTGAAGTCCCTCCCACCATGTAGCACCATGCCCATCGTGCACTCGTAGGAGCGGCTTCAGCCGCGACACGCGGCGGTGTGAGCAGCGTTGTTGTCTTCGGAAGCCGCCGGGACTGAAGTCCCTCCCACAATGCAGCACCATGCCGACCACGCCCTTGTAGGAGCGGCTTCAGCCGCGACGCGCCGGGGTGTGAGCATTGCTGTCTTCGGACGCCCTCGGGCCTAAAGTCCCCTCACGCAGCACCGCCACATCGGTCGTGTGCGTGAGGGGACACGACGACGGGAAACCGCTGTTGCGATTCCCCAATCCCCAATCCCCGCTTCAACCCGCCAGCGCCTGCAGCGAATCGCGCTCGATGCCGGCGTAGATGGCGAATTCGTCGTGCACCGGCGCGCCCAGGGCCTGCTCGAATGCGGCGCGGTTGGCATGCGCGGCGTAGGCGCGCTGTTCGCCGCCGCCGAGGTTGGACTGGAAGATGCCCGCAGCGCTGACCGGCAGGAAATCCTCGTAGACGATCGGGTCGGCGCTGGCCAGGCCGTCGGCGATCAAGGCTTCGGCCGGCTTGCCGGCCAGGGCGGCGGCGCCGGCGGCGCGACCGGCGTCGGTGAGCGCGTAGCGGAAGTAGCCCAGTCCCTCGCGGCGCAGGGTGGCGTAGTCGTCGGGGAAATCGGCGAACGCGGCCTGCAGGCGCGTGGCGTAGTCGGCACCGGCGCTGCCCTCGGCCGCGCGCGCGCGTTCCAGCAGCGCGTCGTACAGCGCGCGGCCCTTCGGCGTCAGGGCCAGGCCGCGCTGTTCGATCTCGCCGAACCGCGCGGTGTGGGTGCCGGCCTCGGCGCTGTCCGCGCCCGCCGGGAAACGCACGGTTTCCTCCAGCGCCTTGAAGCTGGTCTGGCGCAGCAGGATCGGGCAGGCGCGGCGCGGCGGACCTTCGATCACCGCCTTGGCATCGATGCCCCGGCGCAGCATTTCCGCCTGCGCCGCATCGATGTCCAGGGTGCGCGGGGTCAGGTGGTTGATGTGCGGGCCGTGGAAGCTGACCACGTCGGCGATCAGCTTGTGCGCCTCGCTCAGCGCACGGTAGGTCGGCAGGCTCACGGTGGCGTCGCTGTGCCAGCGGAAGGTCTCCAACGCCTCGGCGACGAACCGTTGCGCATCGGCCTCGACCAGGCCGCCGTCGCGTTCGCACTGCGCGATCAACGCAAGCGCGCCATCGGTGAAGATGCGCCGCTTGGCGAGGATCTGCGCCGCTTGTTCGCGCAGCGCCGGGTCTTCGATCAGCTCCAGCCGCAGCAGCGAGGTGAACACGCGGAACGGATTGCGCGCCAGCGCCGCGGCATCCAGCGGGCGGAACGCGGTGGAGTGCACCGGCACGCCGGCCACCGACAGGTCGTAATAGCCCACCGGCGCCATGCCCATCACCGCGAACAGGCGGCGCAGGGTGGCAAGCTCTTCGGCGGTGCCGACGCGGATCGCGCCATGCCGCTCCTGGTCCAGCCGCGCGCGTTCGTCGTTGCGCTGCAGTTGCGCCTCCAACGCCGGGTCCGCGGCCAGGGTCTGCGCATTGACCTGCGCCACCAGCTCCATCAGCGTGCCGTACAGCGGCACCTCGGTGCGGTACATGTCGGACATGGCCTGCGCGAACAGGCTGCGGATAGCGTCGGGCGAAACGAAGGCGTTGGTCATCGGGCGGTCCGGAGCGGCAGTGGCGCCGGCGGCAGGACCGGCAGAACGCCTATTCTCGCGCCGCGGCGGCGGCGCGGCCAGTGTGGGGGAGTGCGCGGCGCGTATCGGTGCGGCACGGAAGTGGCCTGCACCGCTGTCTCCTTCTCCCGCCGGGAGAAGGTGCCCCGCAGGGGCGGATGCGGGTCCGGGCGCAGCCTCGTGCACCCAAACTGCGTGAGGCGCTGCGCGCCCCGACCCTCACCCCCCCCCTCTCCCGGGGGGAGAGGGGCTAGGGATGCGCTGACGTTGATGCATAACGGTGCCTGCATGCCGTGCAGGACAACGGGACGTTCGCGCAACGACATGGGCGAACGTGCAGGGCCGCTCTGTGTCGTTGTGCTCCCCCGCGCTTATTGCGTGCGCGTGGATCCGTCCTGCGGCTGCGCCGCGGCGCGGTCGCGGGCGGCGCGGTCGCCCAATTGCCGGCGCAACAGCGCGTCCAGCACGATCGGGCGATCCCAGTGATCGTAGCTGGCGACGATGGCATGGCGCAGCGCGCGATAGGCCAGCGAACCGGGCGGCGCGTCCATGTCGCTCGCCACCGTCGCCCAGCCGGCGGGGACACCGGCGGCCGTGCGTGCGCGTACCACCTCGCGGTAGGACCGACCCGCCGCCTTGGCCAGGAACGCCGCGACATAGACATCGCGCGGCGGCCAACGCCGATCGCGCAGCAGGACCTCGGCATAGCCGCGCGGCATCTGCGCGTAGCGCGCGATCTCGTCGAGAAAGCTGTCGGGGTAGCGCGCGGCGTAGCGGTCGATGTCGAGCAACTGACGGTCGATCCAGGCATCGTCGGTACCGGGCACCTCGACCGGTGCCGTCTCCCCGCTGTCAGAGGCAGGCGTGCGCGCGGGCGCCGCCGCCCCCTGCGCCATGGCCGGGCCGGCAGCCAGCAGGGCGGCGCACAGGAACAGACCGGCAGGAGACGGACGCAGAGGCATGCGTCGATTCTGCCGGAGGCAGTGAGCGCTGTCAGCGCGGCAAGCTGGCAGACATGCACGCCGTGGCCTCGGCGGTGTCGCGGCTGAAGCCGCTCCTACACAACAAGGCCAGCGGCCGGTGATGCCAACGCCGCTGGGCAAGGGATCCGCTCAGCCCTGCTGCAGGCTCGCCGCATGCCGGTTGAGATCCGCCACCGCCTGCGGCCAGTCCGCGGCCGCGGCGACTTCGCGCAGGCGCGGTTCGTCGGCCGACAGCCCGTGCTCGGCCTCGTGCGCCCAGGTGGTGGTGTACGGCGTATGGATGCCCCAGCCGCCGAGCGCGATCACCGGCTCCACGTCCGAGCGCAGCGAGTTGCCGATCATCACGAAGCGCTCGGCGCCAATACCGAACTCGGACAGCACCTTGGCGTAGGTCCTCGGGTCTTTCTCGGACACGATTTCGATGCGCGGGAACAGGTCGCCCAGGCCGGACTGCGCGATCTTGGCTTCCTGGTGGAACAGGTCGCCCTTGGTGATCAGCACGATCTCGAACTCGGCGGCGATCGCCGCCACCGCCTCGCGCACGCCGGCGATCACCTCCACCGGATGCTGCAACGTGCTGCGCCCGATCTCGACGATGCGCCCGATGTCGCGCGCGGAGATCCGCGCATCGGTCAGCTCAATCGCCGCCTCGATCATCGACAGGGTCATGCCCTTCGCGCCGTAGCCGAACACCGCCAGGTTGCGCCGCTCCACCGTGAGCAGGTGCTGCAGGGTTCGGGCGTCGTGCAGGTCCAGGTACTGGCCGAGGATGGCTTCGAACGCAGCCTCGGCATCGCGATAATAGTCCTCGCTCTTCCACAGGGTGTCGTCGCCGTCGAAACCGACCAGGGCGATGGGGGAAGCACGCAAGGCGGTCGGCGTCGGCATCATCCGCCAAGCATAGCAGCGCCTCCCGACCCGCAGACACACCCCTGCCCCACCGCGCAAACGCACGACGGCGGCCCATGGCCGCCGTCGTGGTGGAGCGTCGATGGAAAGACGCGCGCGGTGACGCGGGAGGTCCGGTCCCGGCGAGGCGGTGCGCGCATCGTCGCGCAACCGCCAGCGCCGGCACCGCTCCCGTTACTGGCCGCCGTTGCTGTCGCTGCCGGTCGCCGCGCCGCCCTGCTGCTTGGCGACGTAGGCCTTGTACTCGTCCGGGGTCAGCTTGCCATTATGGTCGGCATCGGCCTGGGCGAAGATCTGGCTGAGGCCGGCGTTGACCTGCGCCTCCTGCTTGCTGATGGCGCCGTCCTTGTCGGCATCCACATCGGCCCAGGTCTGGCCGCCGCCCGAGGCCGCGCCGGCCTGCCCGCTCTGGCCGGTGGCGCTGGTGGACGACTGCGTCTGCGCCTGCGCAGCGGCGTCGGCCTGCGCGTCCTGGGCGAACGCCGGCAGGGCCAGCGCGGCGGCGAGGAGGGCGGCGGTACCGATCAGCGGGGTGCGGGTGCGAATATTCATGGGTGGATTCTCCTTGGCTCTCGGTGTGGCATGTCCGGTCGATTCCGGAACACGGCGCTACCGTGCCGGTCTCAGACTGAATCCATTCCCTGTCGAAAAACGCCGCCAAACGGATCGTTAACCACGGCACCCGCACGCCGCGCTACCGCAATGGTTAGGGTTCCGTCAGCGCGCGGTAAGGCGTCCATTCGAGACGTTTGGATTGCAGAAAGAAAACGTCTGTTTCAGCGTGTTTCGTGACCGCCGTCGCCGGCGTTTTCGCTTGAACGCCCCCTGAATGCAACCCAGGCCAGCGCCACACCAGCGAGCGCACCGGCCACTTCCAGGACCACGCGCGCGCCCAGTTCGTCCGGGTCGTGGATCCTGGCCAGGGCGATGCGCGCGTACAGCGGCGACTCCAGGCGCACGATGCTGGTGTAGAACAGGTTCCAGCAGTCGATGCCGGCCGACACCGCCACCGCGATCAGGCACGCGCCGCCCAGTTGCTGGCCCTCGGACCAGCCCCATCGCCGGCCCAACCATTGCCACAGCGCATAGACCAGGAAGCCGACCGCCAAGGCGATCAGCCCGGCTTCCAGCGAGCCCAGCAGGCCGAAGTGCAGCGGCAGGTTCATCGGGTGTCCTCGGTCGGCAAGGGCACAAGTCTAGAGGGTGTCGCGCATCGGCGTGCGGCACGGCGCGCCGGCGCGCGGCTCAACTGGCGTTTTCGGCGATCGCGCTCACCACCGGCGCGCCATCCTCGTCCCAGCGCACCGTCATCAACATCGGCTTGCAGCAGACCTGGCAGTCCTCGATGTACTGCTGCACGTCCACCGACGGATCCAGCGCAACGTCGATCCATTCGCCGCAGTAAGGGCATTGCAGGTCGACGAACGGGTGCGTGCCGGTCATGGAGGGGTCCGTGGCGAAGGTGAGGCGCCGCTAGCGCACCGGCACGTCGAAGGCGACGCCGGGGCTGGGCTCGGGCTGGAAGGTGAAGTGCCACCATTCCATCGGATAGTTGACGAAGCCGCGCGCGGCCATCGCCTTCAACAGTTGCCGACGGTGCGCACGCTGGGTGGCGTCGATGGCCGGCGTGTCGGTGTGCGCGCTGGCGTCGAAGAAGTCGAAGCCGGTGCCCATATCCAGCGCGCGGCATGCGCCCTGGCGGCAGTCCAGCAAGCCCAGGTCGACGGTGGCGCCGCGGCTGTGGCCGGAGTGCTCGGCGATGTAGTCGCCGAGGAGTACGCCCTTGTCCAGGTTCGGGTAGTAGCGCGCCTTGGCGAGCTGATCCTGCGGATCGCGCGCCCAGGCGACGAAGGCGCGGACCGACCGCTGCGGCCGGTAGCAATCGAACACCTGCAGGCGGTAGCCCTTGGCCTGCAGGTCGCGCTGCACCTGCGCCAGGGCCTGCGCGGCCGGCGCCAGCAGATAGCATTTGGGCGCGTCGTAGCCCTGCACCGGGCGACCGGTGAAGTTGTCGTGGCCGGCGTAGCGGATGTCCATCGCGATCTCCGGCGCCAGCGCATGCACGTCCACCAGTCCCGCCTGCTCCGGCGTGGTCGCCGGCGAGGTGATCGGTTCCGCAGCGAACGTGGCGGGCGCGACGGCGAACGCGAGCGTCAGGCTCAGCGCGCGCAGCGCGCCAGGCCGGCGCCAGGGGCGCGAGGAATGGTGGTGGCGTGAGCGGCGGTCATGCGGCATCTGGGAAGCATAGGCCATGGCCGCTGCCGTTGTCCTGCCGCGCTTCTGCGATGCGCGCGATGCCACTGCGCAATGAGGGCGGCCAGCGGCGCGTGCCGATGACCGCCCTGCGCAGTGCGCATCAACGCCCCGGCGTCTGCGCCTGGGTCTGGGTGCGCTGCTGGTCCTGCACCTGCCGCTCCTGCGCCTGGCGCTGGGTTTCGGCCGCCAACTGCTGCTGGCTCTGCTCCAGCGGCACGGTCGCCGCCTGCTGGCGATCGACGTAGGCGCGGTGCACGTCGTGCGCGTTTTCCGGATTGCGCTGTACCGCGATCATGCCGCGGCCATCGGTGCTGGCGACCAGGTCGTCGATGCGCGACATGCCGCTGACCTTGGCCTCGAACGCCAATTGCCCGGCCGCGCGCTGCATGGACTCGCGGTCGCCGTAGCCACCGTTGCGCCCTTGCTTTTCCAGCTGCGCGACCGCCTGGTCGAACAACGGATTGTCGCGCCGCAACTGCTCCACGCCCTGCTGCCGCTGCACGCTGCGCTCGATCGCCGCCAGCGTCTCCGGGCCGGCCTTGCCGTCCACGCCCTTCAGGTGCTGGTCCTGCTGGAACTTCTCCACCGCCGCTTCGGTCTTGGGGCCGTAGGTGCCGATCGCATCCTTGGCCTCCAGGTAGCCGAGCGTGGCCAGCTTCTCCTGCAGGCCCTTCACCGCCTCGCCCTGCGCATTGCGCGCCAGCACGCCGCCGTGCGCGGCCGGTTCGCGCTGGCCGTCATGCGGCTTCGGCGCGGTGTGCGCGTCGCGCTGCTCGCCGGGCTTGGCCACGGTCTTGCCGAGGTCGGCCAGCTTGAGCAGGTCGGCCTTCTCGTTCTCGGCACGGTTCTGCAGCGAATCCAGGGTCTTCTGCTTGTGCACGCGCGGGAACAGCTCCTTGACGTGCTCGGCCTTGTAGTCCTGCACCGCGCTGACGATCTCCTTGTCGGAGATCTTCGACAGGTCGGCCTGCTTGCCGAACTTCTCCTCCATGGCGCGCAGGAACACGCCGGAGCCGCCGGGCTTCTTGTCGCTGCCGGGGCCGTACTGGACCGCGGTGCTCCACATCGCATCCTGCACTGCCGGGCCGCGGTCGGACAGGTCCAGGCCCTTGTCCTTGAGCCGGTCGACCAGTTTGTCGAAGTGGGTGCGCTTGATGTAGTCGTGCTGTTCCTGGCCGAAGCCGGGGTCGGTCTTGGCCAGCTCCTTCCACTTGGCGCTGAAGGCGTCCGAGCCCGGCTTGAGGCCGGCGAAGTCGTCGCTGTACTTGCTGTCCTTGACGAAGGCGGCGACGGTGCCGCCGTTGATGACCTTGCCCTCGCGGGTGGTGGTCTGCGAGGTCATCTGATACGAGCCGTAGGACACGCCGCCCGGGTCGTCGACGCCGGAGGACACCGTCGACGCGCCGCGGCCGCCGGTCTCGTAGTGCTTGGAGGTCTGGCCCAGTTCCCAATCCTTGTCGCTCATCGCGTTCTCCTTGGCAGGACGCGCGGCGTGGAAGGCGCCGCGCGTCGGGGTTCAATGCAGAGGGTGAAATCAGTGCGCTTCGAGTTCGTCGGCGCGGCGTGCGGTCATTTCCAGGCGGCATTCGGCCGCATCCACGCGCTCGGCCTGGCCGCCGTCCGGATCGGCGACGCACTTCTCGTCGCGCTCGGCGATCCACTTGCGCTGCCGCTCGCGCAGCGCATGCTGTTCGGCCTCGCCGAGCTTGGCCATCGCCGCCTTGTAGGCGGTGTTGAGGCGCTGGTCCTGGTAGGCGTGTTCGTCGGAAATGCAGTCCAGCATCGCCGGGGTGGCGCCGCCGGCGGCGGTGATGCAGGTGTCGTAGGACGGTCGCAGCACGGGGGAATCTCCTGAAGCGGGGGAAGGGCTGGGCGCCGCCGGCGCCGCGGCCGGCGTGGCGGCACCCGCGTCGGCCTGGGTGCCGGCCTCGTGCGCGGCGGCAGGGGCCGCCGCGGCAGCGGCGTCCGCCGCCGGAGCGGCCGGTGCCTGCGTCTGGCTGGGCGTGGAAGACGGCGCACTGCACGCGGCAGTGGCCACGCACAACAGCAGCAGGGAAGAGCGGTGGAAAGCCTTGGCGATGGCCATGGTCGGATTGCGTCCTTGTCGTTTGCGCGAGCGGAAAGGCGAGGTTCTAATCGATCGTGACGCACGCTGTCCATCGCACGCGGCGATGGCGGGTGCTGGTGTTTGGCCTGCGTTGGGCAATGTCGCGCCGGCGCATGCGTGGCAAGGGCCGCCGCCATCGCCATGCACCACCGCCGCCGCGCGACATGCGCGACGGCGACCGTGGCCGGAAGCACCGATCAGCGCGGCGCCTGGGCCTTTTCGCGCTGCGGGTCCGGCTGCTGCGGCTGCTCCTGCGCCTGCCGCTGGGTTTCGGCGGCCAGCTGCTGCTGGCTGCGCTCCAGCGGCACCGTCGCGGCCTGCTGCCTGTCCACGTAGGCACGATTGACGTCGTGCGGATTGTCGGGATTGCGCTGCACCGCGATCAGGCCGCGGCGGTCGCCGCTGAGCACCAGGTCGTCGATGCGATTCATGCCGCTGACCTTGGCTTCGAACGCGACCTGGCCGGCGGCACGCTGCATCTCCTCGGCGCTCTTGAAGCCGCCGTTGGGTCCCTGCTTCTGCAGGTGGTCCATGGCCTGCTTGTACAGCGGGTTGTCGGCCAACGCCGCCGCGTCGGCCTTGGCCGGCGCCGGCTGCTTGGCGATCGCCTCCAGCGTGGCCTTGTCGGCGATGCCGGTCGCCGCCAGGCCCTTCTCGCGTTGCAGGTTGGCGACCACTTCCTTGGTGCGATCGCCGTAGTAGCCGGTGCCGCTGAGCAGCTTGCCCTGGTCGTCCTTGATGCCCAGTTCGATCAGGCGCTGCTGCATCGCCTTGACGTCGGCGCCCTGCTCGCCCGGCTTCAGCGCCGTGCGCGGCTCCTGTGCGCCCTGCGTCTGCGCCTGGGTCTGCTGGCGGTCCTGCAGCAGGTCGCGGCCCTTGGCCAGCGGATCGGAGGCGAACAGCTTGGCGTTCTGGTGCGTGGCCAGGTAGTCGTCCAGCGGCATGGTGTTGACGCCCTTGCTGCCGGTGGACTGGCTGACCAGCAGCTCGCCGCTCTTGGGATCGCGCACGACCATCATGATGTGGTCGATGCCCTTCCAGTGTTCGTGCGCGGTCTTGCCCGAATCCACGCCGATGACCATGCCTTCCTTGAGCGCGCCGGGCTTGAACACGTCCTTGCCCTGCAGCAGCACGCCGGAGCTGTCGAAGGCCTTCTTGACGATCTCGCCGGAGCCGGACATGCCTTGCACCAGCATGTCCTTCTGGGTGAACACGTCGCGCCCGGCCTTGCGGTTGATCTCGTTCATCGTCGCGTTCTGCAGCTCGGTCACCCAGCCGGAGCAATCGATGTAGCCCTGCGACAGGTGCTTGCCGTCCACGCCGGGGTGGTAGTACTTGCTGCTCTTGACGTTGATCGCGTACTTCACGTCGTCGTGCTTGACCCCCAGGTCGTAGGCGGCGGTCAGCGCGATGCCGTCGTGGCCGCCCTGCTTGCCGCCAGCGTGCGTCGGCGTGCGTGCCGGCGCGGCCTGGCCCTCGGCGAGCGGCTTGATGCCCTTTTCCGGGATCGCGATGTGGTCGTACTTGGCGTCCCAGTACTTCACGAAGGCCTTGGCCATGTCCTGGTCGGACAGCGTCTTGAAGTCGGCCAGCGAGGTGCCGGTGTAGGCCTGGAACTGGCGCGCGCCCTGCGCGTCCTTTTCACCGGGAACGTTGTTGAGGAGGTTGGCGCGGGTCCCCTTCAGCTCGAAGTGGCCGGTGGCGATGGCGGCCTGGATCGAGCGGTAGCCGCCGGCGCCCTGCTGGTGCGCCATGTACATGTCCAGGCCGTCGGGCTGCGCCTTGCCGGACAGGTAGGCGCGGCCGTCGCGTTCGTGCTGGCGGGTCAGGCTGTTGCGGTTGTCCTGGTACATGCGCGCAGCGGCATCGGTGTTGGCCACCGCGTCGAGTTCGCGGCCGCGGATGCCGTAGGCGCTGGCGGCGCCGGGCGTGAACTGGAACAGGCCCTTGGCGCTGTTGGGACCGCGACTGGCCTGCTCGTCGAAGCGGCCGCCGGTTTCGATGTAGGCGAAACGCATGAAGTCGTCGACCGGAATCTGCCGCTGCCTGGCTTCCCGCTCGATGATGTCGAGATTCTCTGCCTTGGTGGTATCGCGTGCCATCTCGTGTAACTCCTGGAGGTTGAGGTACGGCCATCGCGGCCGCCTGGGTCAACCGAGCTCGTCCGTGAGCTTGTTAGTGCGCGGTCAACAGAACGATTGCGTACTGCGGAACATCGGGTGCTGCGTCCACCGGCGCGCCGCCGCGCGCCGTGGGGTCATGCGTCGGGCGTCGGCTGGTACTGGCCGCTGTCCGGGTCGAAGGCGTACTGCAGCACGTCGCCGGCATCGAGCAGGCGCGCGCGGCCGGGAGCGGCGATCACGGTGCCGTGCAGCGCCACCCGCAGCGCCGGCATGCGCTGGCCGGGGACCGCCTGGAATTCCAGGGTGCCGGTGCTGGACACGTGCGGTACCACGCCGTCCGGGTCGCTGGCCGCTTCGTTGTCCTCGCCGGCCGCCACCGTGCCGCAATAGACCCAGCTGCGGTAATCGCCGAGGTCATGCCGGTTCGGGTCGAACACGAACAACGCGAAGCCGGCCTCGGTGATGCCGTTGCCGAAGCGCGTGGTGGGCAGGGCCAGCAGCAACCGGCCGTCGTCCAGCGCATGCTGCTGCGGCGCGCGCGTGGTGTCGAACGCATCGGCGCGCGCGTAGGCGCCGAAGCTGCCGACGTAGCGCTGCGCGTGCAGCACCATCCACGGCCGCTCGCCGCCGGGCGTGGTCAGCAGGAAGGTGGCGGCACCGAGCGAGACGCCCTCGCCCGGGTTCGGGAAGGTTTCCGCATCGTCGATGCCGTACCGGCCCGGCGTGGCATAGCTGAAACCGGTGTAGTAGCGCTTGCCGTCCAGTTCGACATGCTGGCCGCCCCAGAAATTCACCACCGCGCCGTTGTCGATCTCGTAGGACACGGCGCCATCGCCGTCCCAGCCGTAGATCAGGTACAGCACGCTGCCCGCATCGGGTGGCACTTCGGGAGCGGCGGCGCGCGTGTTGTCGTTCGACATGTCCAGAACATCCTGTATTCGGTGAAGAAGCCGGAAGAACCCACCTGCCACATTCCGACGCATCCCGCCGCCGTGTCCGCCCTGACGCAGGCGGCGCACGAGGCGGACGCGACGCCTGGGGCGGAGCGCGAACACGCCCCGCTGGCGCGGTTTCGGACGGAACGACGGTGACGTGCACTGCGGCCCCGAGCAGGGGCGGTGATGGCGGTCGCGCATGGCGAACCGCACGCCGGCAATCCACACCGGCATTTTCGGGCGAGTGCAGCATCCCATGCCGCTCGCGAATGACTCGCCTGATCATCAGGCCCCGTGGGGCGCATCTTAAACCAGGTCCCGCGCCCGACACCACCGCGGCGACGCGCGCCCGCGCCCGCTCCCCGCGCCGTCCGTCAGCGGTCCAGCGGCGGGGTGTACTGCTGCTTGGCGGGGTCGTAGGTGTAGGTGACGGCGTCGGCCGGGCCCAGCGTGCGGACCTTGCCCGGCCCGTCCACCGCCGTGCCCTGCAGGGCGATCCGCAGCGATGGCACGTTGCCGCTGGCCGGCGGCACGAAGCTCAGCGTGCCGGTGCTGGTGGCGCACTTCATGGTGCCCTGGTCGTCGCAGGCGGCGCTGTTGTCCTCGCCGGCGGCGACCGTGCCCAGGTACACCCAGCCCTTGTAGTCGCCCAGGTCGTTCTTGTTCGGGTCGAAGGTGAAGATCGCGAAGCCGGCAGTGGTGATGCCGTCGGCGAAGCGGGTGGTCGGCAGCGCCAGCAGCAGGTGGCCGTCCTGGGTGGTGGTGCTCTGCGGCTTGCGCTGTTCGTCCAGGGTGTCGGCCTCGCCGTCGGAGCCGAAGTCGCCGGCCCAGCGCTGCGCATGGAACAGGGTCCAGGTCGGCTTTCCGCCGGCGCTGTCGAGCACGTAGGTGGCCTGGCTGATGCTGACGGTGGCGGCCGGATCGGGCATGTCCTGGTCGCTGCCCTGGTCGCCGGGCTTGTCGTACTTGCCGCCGGTGGCATTGGCGAACCCGGTGTAATACTGCTTGCCACCAAGGTCGAAGCGGTAGCCGTACCAGAAGCTGGCCACCGCGCCATTGTCGATGGCGTAGGACGCCGAGCCGTCGCCCTTGGCGCCGTAGATGTCGGCCAGTACCTGGCCCGGCGCCGGCACCTCGGCGGCGGCCGGCTGTGCCGCCGCGGCGGCGGGCGCTGCGGGCGCGGCCGCGCTTGCCGTCGCCGGGGTCTGCGTGGCCGGCGCATCGGCAGTCTTGTCCTTGCACCCACCCAACAACAGGAAGGTGGCCGCCCACAGGGCCGTGGTTCCTCGCCTCATCGCACTGCGTCCTTTGAAGTCCGTTGGCGCGCGATGCTACCAAGAACCGCGGCGGCGCCAAGTGACAGGCGTGCACGCCGCCAAGACCGACGCTGGCGGCGCGGCGCGCCGGCTCAGGGCGCGTCCGGCTCCATCGCCGGGAGCGGCTGCGGCCGCGCCAGCAGTGGCTGGGTCAGCGCGTACAGGATGCGCAGGTCTTCGGCGTCGAAGGCGGTGGCGTCGTTGCCGCGGTAGTGATGGTGGAAGGCGCGCAGGGTCGCGGCGCGGTCGTCGACGGGATAGCCGATCAGCGCCAGCGCCTGCCACGGATCGAAGCCGGGCGGGGCCGGCGGCGTGTCGACGGCCGGCCAGCGGCCGAAGCCGGCCTCGGCCAGTTGCTTCCACGGGAACAGCGGGCCCGGGTCGACCTTGCGCGAGGGCGCGAAGTCCTCGTGCCCGACCACCTGGGTGCGTGGGATGCGCAGGCGTGTGCACAGGTCTTCGAGCAGCACCAGCAGACTGGCGATCTGTTGCGGCGCGAACGGGGTCTTGCCGTCGTTGTCCAGTTCGATGCCGATCGAGGCGGAGTTGATGTCGGTGATGGTGCCCCAGCGCCCGGCGCCGCCATGCCAGGCGCGATCCTGGTCGGCGACCAGTTGGTAGCGCGTGCCGTCGCGGCCGATCAGGTAGTGCGCGCTGACCTTGCCCTTGCTGTTGTGCGAGCGCAGCGTGTCCAGGCTCTGCTGCACCGAGTGCTGGTCGGTGTAGTGGATGACGATCAGGATCGGCCGGCGCGTGTCGTAGTTGGGCGACGGCACCCAGGTGGCCAGCGGATTGCGCTGCGGCGCGTGCGCGCAGGCCCCGAGCAGCGCCAGCATGCCCAGCAACAGCAGCCGACGCACGGCGGACAGGGACGGCACGGGAACGCGGGTCATGGACACTTCCTGGTCGGGGTCGCACAAGCGTACGCAATCGGCGCGGTGGCGGCGTGCAAACGCGCGTCGACGGCCACGCGCGCTCAGAAGCGGTAGTTGAAGTTGACGTACCACTGCCGGCCGATCGCGCCGTACACCCGCGGGAAGTACGGCCAGGTGGTGTAGGTGTCGTCGCGCGGATGCAGCGCGTCGAACACGTTGAGCACGCTCAGGCCGACGGTGGCCTTGTCGGTGATCTGCTTGGCGAGGTCGACGTTCCACACCAGGTAGGGCGCGACCCGGCCGCGCTCGGCGTAATCGGGCCGCGAGCCGTAGCGGTAGCCGTACACGCTGGCCGACCAGTCGCCGCGGCTCCAGTTCGCGCGCCAGTTGCTGCGCGTGCGGAACGCCAGGTAGTCGACGTCGTTCATCACGTCCACCGGCTGCGCACCGGCGAACTGCACCACCTCCATCCGCAGCACCCGGGTCAGGCCCCCCTGCAGGCCGAGCGTGCCCCAGGCGCCGAGGTCGAGGTCGTAGCGCAGGCTGGCGTCGATGCCGTCGGTACGCATCAGCGACTGGTTGATGGGAAAGGTCTTGAACGCGGTGATCTGGCCTTCGCTGGTCAGGTCGGTGCCGGGGCTGCGCGTGACCGCGTCCAGGTAGAAGCGGCAGGCCGCCGAGGCGGTGTCCACCGCCGCGCCGGCGCGGTCGCGGCCGAGCAGGCAGTTGGCGTTGTTCTCCAGCAGGGTTTCGCTGGAGATGGCTTCGACCCGGCCCTTGAGTTCGATGCGGTAGTAATCCAGGCTCAGCGACAGCGCCGGCAGCGCATCCCAGACCACGCCGAACGTGGTCGACTTGCCGGTCTCCTCGCGCAGCAGCGGATTGGAGGCCTGGGTGGAGAAGGTCTGGTACTCGTGCGCGCTCGCGCAGGCCGCCGACAGCGGATCCAGGCCGTCGCGGCGGCACAGGTATTCGTCGACCACGGTGGGGTTGTTGGCGCTGGTGCCGGCGTAGATCCATAGCAGGTCCGGCGCGCGGAAGCTGGTGGCATGGCTGCCGCGCAGCAGCAGGGTGTCGAACGGACGCCACTCCAGCCCGGCCTGCCAGGTGGCTGCGCCATCGACCGCGGTGATGTCGTCGTAGGCGTCGTAGCGCGCGGCCAGGGTGGCGCTGAGCCGGCTGGCGATCGGCACGCGCAACTCCAGGCCGGCGGCGTAGCGCTTGCGCGGGCCGCCGCCCGGGGTCTGGGTGAGGTTGTAGATGCGCTCGCTTCCGGTGTAGTCGACGGTGGTGCGCGGATCCGGCTGCAGGTCGTAGGTCTGCCGCGCCGCTTCCAGCACGGTGGCGACCTGCACCATGCCCGCCGGCAGTTCGAACAGGTCGCCGCTGACCACGAACTGGGCCTGGTCGGTGGCCGATTCGCCGCGGCTGACCACCTCGGTGGTGAGCTGCTGGTACAGCGCCGGGCTGCCGGGCGCGAACAGCCGGTCCGGGCGCACGCGGCGGATTTCGGTGCCGTCCGGCCGATAGCCCAGCACAGGGCCGAAGTAGTAATCGCGCACCGCATTGGTGAGGAAGCGCGGGCGCCGCGTGGTGATGTCGTAGCGCGACAGCGACACGCTGGCATCCCAGTCGAACCGCCCGCCGAAGGCCTTGCCGCGCACACCGGCGTTGAGGTTCCAGCTGCGCTCGTCGTAGTCGATGGTCTTGATGCCGCCGACCTCGTCGGGCAGGAAGATGCGCTGCGCGGTGACCAGCCCCAGGTCCGGATCGTAGGCGGTGAACGCGCCCTCGCCGATGTAGTAGTGGGTCTGGCTGGAGCTCTTGTCCTGCGAACGGTTGGCCAGCAGTTGCGCGTAGGCGACGACGTCGTGGCCGAGCTCGGCATCGCCGGCCAGGTAGGCCGAGGTCTTGCCATAGCCGTTCTGCACCGAGCGCCCGGCGTAGTAGTCGAACGCGCCGCAGCGGTTGGGCGCGGCCAGGCTGTCGCTGGTGCGGTAGGGACGGAACGCCGGATTGGTCGCGGCGCAGGCCGCGGCCAGCGCCTGCGGCGAGGTCGACAGCGTGCCCGCCTGCGGCCACAGATAGGTGGTGCCGCGGCGCAGGTACACGCCGGAGATCGACACGTTGGGCGAGCTGGGATCGGCCTTGTTGGCCGGATGGTCGTCGTAGGAATCCATGAAGCCGCGCTGGCGGGCGACGATGGGTTCGCGATCCAGCCGCTCGAAGGCGTAGGTGACACTCCAGCCCTCGCCGCGGCGCCCGCCGGTCCACTGCAGTTGCCCGGTATCGCCGCCGCCGCGGGTGGTGGTGCCGGCGCGCACGCGCAGGCTGTCGCCCTGGAAATCACGCTTGGTGATGATGTTGACCACGCCGGCCACTGCGTCGGAGCCGTAGATGGCCGAGGCGCCGCCGCTCATCACCTCGATGCGCTCCACCGCCGCCGCCGGAATGCTGCCCAGGCTGACCGCGGTGCCGTTGGCGCCGTAGGACTGCGGATAATCGGCCATGCGCTTGCCGTTGAGCAGGATCAGCTGGTAGCCCGGCCCCAGCCCGCGCAGGTTGAGGTACTGGCCGTTGGGTGAGCTGCCGGTCTGGTCGCTTTCGTTGAAGGTGCTGCCGCTGAATTGGGTCAGCGTGCCCAGCGACTCCCATACCGTGCTGAAGCCCTGCTTGCGGATGTCCTCGGCGGTGATGACGGTGACCGGCGCCGGGCCTTCCACCTGCGCGCGGGCGATGCGCGAGCCGGTGACCAGCACCGCGTCGAGATCGCGTGGCGTCGCCGCCTGTTCCTGCGCCAATGCCGGCAAGGCCGCGGCCAGCGTCGTCAGCGACGCCAACGCCATGCGCACGGGTCGCAAGGAAACGGGACGACGAACGATTCGCATGGGCACGCGGCTCTCCTGCATGGCGCGGGTGGATGGCGCGAACGCTGCGGGCGTGGCCACGGCCGCGCGCCTGTCCCTGGCGTCCACGCACACGGCGATGACGCGTGCACGGCACGCGGCCATCGTGTTGCGGTGCTGCATCTTGCCGAGCGGACGCGGCGCTGCCGTGCGGTGCCTGCACGTTCCCCAGCGCCATCGCCGCTCTCCCCCTGTGCAGTCGGATGTAACACGCGCTCGCAAAACCTGTCAACGCAGCGCCTTGACAGGAAAAAACCGGGAATCGAAGATCCTGGCGTCGGCGCGCAGCACGCGCCAGCCTTCTTTCCAGACAGCGGGATGCCATGATCACGATGCGCGGCCTGTGCCTGTTGCTCGCCGTGGCGGCGAGCGGCGGCATCGCACCAGCACGCGCCACCGACGCCATGCCGCTGCAGGCACAGCCGGCGCAGTTGCAGGCCGCGCACTGGATCGCACGGCTGCCGGCGGCATCGCCGCCGCTGCTGCAGGCGTCGCAGCGCGCCGTGTTCAACGCCCGACTGCTGCACGACGATCCGTCGATGCACGATCTGGCCACGCTGCCGGCGCAACTGCCCGGCGCGCAGGTGCGCGCGCAGATCCTGGCATTGTCGGCACCGCCGACGCGCACGCTCTACGACACCCGGGGCGCCGCACTCGATGCTGTGCGTCTGCAGGCACTGCAGCGCGCGCTAGCGCTGGACGCGCTGCCGGCACAGGTGCAGCCGCGCTACGCCTTGGTGGTGCAACGCGCCGACCTGCGGCGCTTCCCGACCGCCGAACGCGTGTTCAGCGACCGCGACGATCGCGACATCGATCGTCTCCAGGAATCGGCGCTGTCTCCGGGCAGCCCGGTGGCGATCCTGCATGCCAGTGCCGATGGGCAGTGGCTGTTCGTGCTGGCCAACAACTACGCTGCCTGGATCGCCCGCGATCGTATCGCCGAGAGCGACCGCGCCAGCGTACTTGCCTACGCGCAGCGCACGCCGCGACTGCTGGTCACCGGCGCGCGCGCGGCCACCGTGTTCACCCCGGAGCTGCCGGCGGCCTCGCAGGTGGCACTGGACATGGGCAGCGCGCTGCCGCTGCTGCGCGACTGGCCGCCGCTGCAGGCGGTCAACGGCCAGTCACCGCTGGCCGCCTACGTGGTGCAGTTGCCGCTGCGCGACCGCGACGGACGGCTGCAACTGGTGCCCGCACTGGTGCCGCGCAGCGCCGACGTCGCCGAGGCGCCGCTGCCGGCCACGCCGCAGATGTTGCTGCAGCAGGCGTTCAAGTTCCTCGGCGAGCGCTACGGCTGGGGCAACAGTTACGACGCGCGCGACTGCAGCGGCTTCGTGGTCGACCTCCACCGCAGCCTCGGCATCGAGCTGCCGCGCAACACCGGCGACCAGGCCCGCAGTCCGGCACTGGCGTCGGTGCCCTACACCGCCACCGACCCGCTGCCGCAGCGGCAACAGGCGCTGGCGCGGCTGCGCGTCGGCGACCTGGTCTACATCCCCGGCCACGTGATGCTGGTGATCGGCCACGAGGATGGCCAGACCTGGGTGATCCACGACGTGGCCGGCGCCAGCTACCGCGATGCCGCCGGCCAGGTGCAGCGCGTGCGCCTCAACGGCGTGTCGGTGACCCCGCTGGAGCCGCTGCTGCTCGGCGACGGCACGCCGTTCATCGACCGCATCACCCGCATCCAGCGCCTGCGCGCGCCGACCACCGAATGAAGATCACCGAGATCCGCCTGGGCATGCTGCGCGTGCCGCTGAAGACCCCGTTCAAGACCGCGCTGCGCACCGTGCAGGCGATCGAGGACGTGGTGGTCATGGTCCACACCGACGATGGCCGGATCGGCCATGGCAGCGCACCGGCGACCCCGCCGATCACCGGCGACACCCACGGATCGATCATCGCGGCGATCGAACGCTGCCTGGCGCCGCGCCTGATCGGCGAGGACATCGCCGACCTGCAGCGCCTGCGCGGCCTGATCCAGGGCGCGCTGGAACACAACAGCAGCGCCAAGGCGGCGCTGGAGATCGCCGTGCACGACCTGTGGGCGCAACAGCATGGTGCGCCGCTGTACCGGCTGCTTGGCGGCGGCACGCCGCAGCTGACCACCGACCTCACCATCAGCGTGAACGCCGTGGACACGATGGTGGCCGATGCGCTGTCGGCACTGGCGCGCGGCTTCGTGGCGCTGAAGATCAAGATCGGCACCGATCTCGCCGAGGACATCGCACGGGTCAAGGCGATCCACGCTGCGGTCGCCGGCCGCGCGCAGCTGCGGCTAGACGCCAACCAGGGCTGGACGCCGAAGCAGGCGGTGCAGGCGATGCACGCGCTGGAGCGCGCCGGCGTGACGCTGGAGCTGCTGGAGCAGCCGGTCAAGGCCGGCGACGTGGACGGCCTGCAGTACGTGACCGAGCGCGTGCAGACTCCGGTGATGGCCGACGAGAGCGTGTTCTCGCCGGCGCAGGCGATCGCGCTGCTGCAGCGGCGCGCGGCGGACATCGTCAACATCAAGCTGATCAAGGCCGGCGGGCTGTCCAACGCGCTGCGCATCGCCGACATCGCCGCGGTGTACGGGGTGCCGTGCATGATCGGCTGCATGCTCGAATCGAGCATCGGCGTCGCGGCGGCGGCACACCTGGCGGTGGCGCGCGCGGACGTCATCACCAAGGTCGACCTGGACGGGCCCTCGCTGGGGGCCTTCGACCCGGTGGTCGGCGGAGTGCAGTTCGACGAGGCGCAGATCCGCATCGGCGAAGCGCCGGGGCTGGGGATTCGCGAGATCCAGGGGTTGGCGTTGTTGCCGCGGTCGGTGTAGGGATGGTGCGCCTGGCTGGCTACCGAAATAGTGGGAGGGACCTCAGTCCCGACTGCTGTCGCAATCGGTCATTGGATGGCTTCACTCGTCGCGACTGAAGTCGCTCCCACAGGCGCTTACGGCGAGCCTGCCGGGTGCACTGTGGGAGGGACTTCAGTCCCGACGCATTGCGCCATCGGAAAGCACAGCACTTCGCGCGCCGTGGCTGCATGGCAGCCGGCTCCACAGGGGGTCAATGCGCCGCCTGCCAACACCGCTGGCGGCGCATTGTCACTAGGCGACGCCCTTTCATCCTCCATAGGGATCGACCGTGCGGATGCTGCCATCCGCCTCGACGTGCAGCGGCGTGCACTTGACCGAGCGCAGGTGGGTCACGCCGCCGGACAGCAGCGCGTCGTGGTAGAACAGGTACCACCGGCCTTCAAACCTGCAGATGGAGTGGTGCGTGGTCCAGCCCACCACTGGCTTGAGCAGCACGCCGCGATAGGTGAACGGGCCATACGGGCTGTCGCCCGTGGCGTAACACAGCAGGTGCGTATCGCCGGTGGAGTACGACAGGTAGTACCGGCCCTGGTCCTTGTGCAGCCACGGTCCCTCGAAGAAGCGGCGCGCGTGGTCGTCGGCGCGCAACGGCTGGCCGTGTTCGTCGAGGATGACGATTTCCCGCGTGCGCTCCGCCAGTTGCGTCATGCCAGCGTCCAGCCGGGCGATCCGCGGCCCCAGTGCCGGCGCAGCTCCCTCCGGCTCGGCGTGCAACGCGTCGTGGCGATCGTCGCGGTACTTCTGCAACTGGCCGCCCCAGATGCCGCCGAAGCAGAGGTAGTGCGCGCCATCGTCGTCCTCGAACACGGCTGGGTCGATCGAATAGGTGCCCGCGATCGGCTCGGGCTCGGCGGCGAACGGGCCCTCCGGACGGTCGGCCACCGCCACGCCGATGCGGAACAGGCCCTGCGCGTCCTTGGCCGGGAAATACAGGTAGTAGCGGCCATCGCGGGTCGCCGCATCCGGTGCCCACATCTGCCGGCTGGCCCAGGGCACGTCGCGCACATGCAGGGCCACGCCGCAGTCGGTGGCGGCGCCGTCGGGCGTGTCCATGCGCAGCACGTGGTAGTCCTCCATGCCGAAGTGACCGCCGTCGTCGTCGAACGGCGCGCCGCTGTCGATGTCGTGCGACGGATAGATGTACAGGCGCCCTTCGAACACGTGGGCCGATGGATCGGCCGTGTAGATGTGGGTGACCAGCGGCTGCGCGATGGCGTGCGCCGCGAGATGGTCCAGGTCGCTGAGTTCACTCGGGTCGGCTCCCTGCCGACGCGCCTGCAGGTCGTGTTCGATGCGACGTTCCATACGCTTGTCGATCCGATAGAAGAACAGCAGCGCCACCGCGACCAGGAACGGGATGGCGCTATAGACGCTCACGGTCAGGCGGATGCCGTCCACCACAGCCTGCGGCTGCTGCGGCGCGCCTGCCTGGTAGCCGTGGTGCGCGAGGATGCCGGCGACCAGCGCGCCGCCGATGCTGAGCCCGATCTTCAGACCGCACAGCATCGCCGAGAAGATGATCGCCGTGGCACGGCGATGGTTCTTCCATTCGGAGTAGTCGGCGACGTCGGCGATCATCGCCCACAGCAAGGGGATGGTGATGCCGTAGCAGAAGCCGTGCAGCATGAAGGCGCCGAAGGCCACGCCGATCGCCGTGGGCGGAAACACGTAGAACGCCAGCAGGAACACGGTGGAGGCCAGCAGCGCGCCGCCGAAGGCATCGCGCTTGCCGAAGCGGTCGGCCAGGCGCCGGGAAAATCCGATGCCCAGGATCATGCACAGGATCCCGCAGGCGTTGAACAGGCTGAATGCCGAGGTCGCCGGATCCTGCGGCCAGGTGAAACCGGACAGGCCCCATCCGCTGAGCAGCGCATTGACTCCGCCGATGAAGCCATTGAAGCCGGAGGCGTCGAGAAAGCCCGCCAGCGCCGCCTCGCTGAGGTAGTACTGGAAGTAGTAGATGTAGGTGCCGCCCTTCAGCGCCAGGTTGACGAAGACCAGCACCGTCAGCGCCAGCATCACCTTCCATGGCCGGTTGTGCAGCAGATCGGACAGGTCCTGCAGCACGCCGGCGCTCTGGTCCTTGGCCGGCACGATGCGCTCGCGGGTGGTGGCGAAGGTGATCAGGAAGAACAGCGTGCCCACCACCGCGAACACCGTCATCAGGCGCTCGAAGCCGCGCACGTTGTCGCCGTCGCCCAGGATCAGCACCAGCGGCAACAGCAGCACCTGGATGATGAACTGCGCGATCATCACCGCCACGAAGCGGTACGCCGACAGGCTGTTGCGCTGGGCCATGTTGCCGGTCAGCACCCCGCTGAGCGCCGAGTACGGCAGGTTGTTGGCCGCGTACACCAGCATCAGCAGGCCATAGGTGGTGAGGGCGTACAGCACCTTGCCGCGCGCGCCCAGGTCCGGAGTACTGAAGGCCAGCAGCGACAGCGCGCCGAAGGGGATCGCCGTCCACAGGATCCAGGGCCGGAACTTGCCCCAGCGGCTCGCCGTGCGGTCGGCGGCGATGCCGATCAGCGGAGTGAACACGAACGCGCCCAGCAGGCCGATCACGAAGATGATCGTCGCCGCCGTGGCCGCCGGCAATCGGTACACATCGGTGTAGAAGAACGCCAGGTAGGTGATCAGCGTCTGGAAGATGAGGTTCGCCGCCAGGTCGCCCAGGCTGTAGCCCAGCTTCTCCCGCACCGACAGCGTGTGCGCGGCGGTCTCCGCACTGCGGGGCTCAGTCACGACGCGCCTCCACGGTGAAGCGCCCACGCACGCGGGCATCGGCGCTGGAACCGCCGATCCGCACCTCGTAGCTCCCCGTCGGCACGACATAGGCGCCGCGCGCGTCGTCGTACTGACGCAGCGCCTGTTGCGCGTCCAGTTCGAAGGTCAGGGTCCGCCGCTCGCCAGGAGCGAGGTGCACACGCTGGAAGCCACGCAGCGCCTGCTGCGCATCGCCGGGCGCGGCCGCCAGCCGCCGCACGTACAGCTGCGCGACTTCGTCGCCGGCGCGCTTGCCGGTGTTGGCCACCTCCACCTGCACCGTGAGGCGCCCATCGTCGGCGATGCGCGGCGCGTCCAGGCGCAGCTTGGCGTAGTCGAACCGCGTATACGAGAGCCCGTGGCCGAACGGATACAGCGGGGTGCCGCGGAAGTAGCGGTAGGTGCGGCCTTCCATCGCGTAGTCGTCGAAGGCGGGCAGCGCCTGGTCCGCCCGGTAGAACGTCACCGGCAGGCGGCCGGCGGGATTGACCTCGCCGAACAGCGCCTGGCCCACCGCGGTGCCGCCGCGCTGCCCTGGATACCAGCTCATCAGGATCGCCGACAGATGCGTCTGTGCCCACTCCACCGCCAGCGCCGAGCCGCCGGTCAGCACCATCACCACCGGCTTGCCAGTGGCGTGCAGCGCCTCCAGCAGGGTGCGCTGCGGCGCGGGCAGGCGCAGGTCGGTGCGGTCGCCGCCGGCGAAGCCCGGATAGTCGACCTTCATCTCTTCGCCCTCGACGTCGCCGGTCAGGCCGCCGACGAACACCACCACATCCGCGTTGCGCGCGGCATCGAGCGCCTCCTCGAACGGCGGCTTGGCGCCGGGCATGCGCCAGCCCAGGCGCACGCCGGCGTCGCGCTCGGCGTCGTAGTACTCCAGCTTCACCGCATAGGCGCGGCCCGCCTGCAACTCCAGGTCCACACCGTCGGCGCGCATGCGGTCGCTGTCGGTCCAGTGATCCAGCACGAGTTTGCCGTCCACGTAGAGGCGGAAGCCGTCGTCGGCGGCCGCCTCGATCCGGTAGCGGCCCGAGACCGGCGGCAGCAGTTGGCCGCTCCAGCGGATGCTGAAATGATCGTTGGGAATGCCCTGCCCCGGCCCCGCTTCGCCGCGGGCCAGCAGGTTGTCGGTCGGCGAGCCGCGGTCCCAGCGGAAGCCGATCTGGGCATCGGTGCGGACCAGCGCCGGCGTGCCCGACAGATCGGGCGTGCGGAAGTATTCGCCGCGCAGGCCGCGTTCCGGCGAGTCCGCCGAGGGCCGCAGATACGTCGGCTCGATTAGCGGCGTGGCGCTCGGATCGTCGCGCCCTTCGACCAGATCCACGCCGCGCGCATAGCGCACCTCGATGCCCTTGGCCGCCTCGCGGATGCCCTGCAGGAGGGTGACCGGCGCCGCCGGGGTGCCGAAGTAGTTGCCGAGCAAGGCCATGGTGTCGTCGGCGGTCGGGCCGACCACGGCGATGCGCTTGAGGTCGCGCGACAGCGGCAGCACGCCATCGTTCTTCAACAGCACCAGCGATTCCTGCGCGGCCTGCAAGGCCAGCGCATCGTGCGCGGGCGCCTGGTTCACCGAGGCGGGGATCCGCGCCCAGCGCACACGTTCGGGCGGATCGAACATGCCCAGGCGCATCCGCGCGGTGAACAGGCGTGTCACCGCGTCGTCGATCTCCGCTTCGCCGATCAGCCCCTGGCGCACCGCCGCCGGCAGCGTGGCGTACTCCTGGCCGCACTCCAGTTCGGTACCGTTCTTGACCGCCAGCGCCGCGGCGGCCTCGCGGCTGGGCGCGAGGTGGTGGTGCTTCCAGATGTCGACGATGGCCCAGCAGTCCGACACCACATACCCGGTGAAGCCCCAGTCGCGGCGCAGCACGTCGCGCAGCAGGAACTGGCTGGCGCTGGCGGACTCGCCGTACACCCGGTTGTAGGCGCCCATCACCGCATCCACCTTGCCCTCCTTCACCAGCGCCTCGAACGCCGGCAGGTAGGTGTCGTAGAGGTCGCGCTTGCTGGGGCGCGCATCGAAGTGGTGGCGGTCGGCTTCCGGGCCGCTGTGCACGGCGAAATGCTTGGCGGTGGCATCGAGCTTGCGGTACACCGGATCGTCGCCCTGCAGTCCCTGCACGAAGGCCACGCCCATGCGCGCGGTGAGGTAGGGATCCTCGCCGTAGGTTTCCTGGCCGCGCCCCCAGCGCGGGTCGCGGAAGATGTTGATGTTCGGCGACCAGAAGGTCAGCCCCTGGTAGCGGCCGTGCGCACCCTCGCGCAGGAACTGGTGATGCTTGGCCCGCGCCTCGTCGCTGATGGTGGTGGCCACCTGCCCCATCAACGGCACGTCGAAGGTGGCGGCCAGCCCGATCGCCTGCGGAAACACGGTGGCTTGCCCGGCCCGCGCCACGCCGTGCAGCGCTTCGTTCCACCAGTCGTAGGCCGGCACGCCCAGGCGCTCGATCGCCGGCGCGGCGTTCTGCATCTGCGCCGCTTTCTCCTCCAGGGTCATCTGCGCGACCAGCGCCGCCGCCCGGGTCTCGAAGCTGGCGGAGGGGTCTTGCCACGGCTGGGTGTCCGCGGCATGGCCGACGCCGGCCAATGTGGTGGTGGCGCACAGGGCCAGCGTACGGAACAGGCGGCCACGAACGCCGCGACGAAAGGAAGACCTGCGCATCATCGTTTACTCCTCGAGGCGCGCTCGTCGCGCGCGAAAGGACCGAGCAGGGCGCCCACGAAGCCGCCTGCACGATCCGTACTCAACACCGTCCCGTCGACATCGTCGGCGAGGGTCTGCCAGCCTTGCCCCGCGCCGGTGTCGAACGCGAACGCATACGTGCCGTTGTCGCCCGCGATCTTCAGGCGCAGCGCGCCGGGCGCGTCCACCTCGCGGGTCGCGATGGCCCTGGTCGCGCCCTTGCCCTCGCGCGCTTCGAGGAACACCACCACGCGATCGCGGCCCACACGGCGCACGCCGAGGAAGTACCACCAGTCCTCGTTCTGGAACGCCGCAAGCCCCGCCGCCACGCCCGTCGCCGGCCGCGTCAGTGCGGTGCTGGCCTCGAACCGCAGGTGTTGCTGGCGGCGCCCCAGGAACGCGGGATTGCGCAGGGTGTCCAGGTTCTCCGGCAACGGATGCACGGCCAGGCGCCCCGGACGCGTGCGCAGGTCCGCCCAGTCCTGCTTGGGCACGCGCACGCGCAACCAGCCGCGGCCGAGCGTCGGCGCGTCGAACTCGTCGCGCTCGGCGAAGTTGCCGGTGGACGGCGCCTGCGACGCCGCGCCCTGCATCCACGACGGCGCCCTGACCGCATACGGGATGGCCTGCCCGGCCGGCAGGATCACCGGCCAGCCGTCGCGCCACTGCACCGGCAGCAGGTAGGTCTCGCGCCCGGTGTTGTAGTGGCGCACGTCGTAGGTGCGGCTGGCCAGGAACACCGCCCACCAGGAACCGTCCGGCCCTTCCACCAGGTCCGCATGCCCGGCATTGGCGATCGGCAGCGGCCGAGCGTCGGGCAGGTCGCGCTGGGTGAGGATGGGATTGCCCGCATACGGCTGGTAAGGCCCCCACACGTCGCGGCTGCGCAGCACCACCTGCGAGTGCTGCGGCCCGGTGCCGCCCTCGGCGTCGGAGAGGTAGTACCAGCCGTCGCGTCGATACAGGTGCGGCCCCTCGATCCAGATCGGGTTCTTCGCCGGCTCCACACCGCCATCGATCAGCACCTTGCGCGGCCCGACCGGGGTGAAGGTCGCCAGGTCGAGTTGCTGCATCCAGATCGCGCGGTGGCCGTCGTAGCGCGCCGGGCCGGGCGGCACGTCGTTGTTGAGCAGGTAGACGCGGCCGTCTGCATCGAAGAACAGGGATGGGTCGATGCCGCCGATGCCCGGCAGCCAGTGCGGGTCCGACCAGGGGCCGGCGGGATCGCGCGCGGTGGCGATGAAGTTGCCGCCGCTGTCCACGGCAGTGGTGACCACGTAGAACACGCCGTCGTGGTAGGCGATGGCCGGCGCGAAGATGCCGCGCGACACGCTCAGGCCGTCGAAGTCCAGCTGCGTCGGCCGGTCGATCACGTTGCCGATCTGCGTCCAGTGCACCAGGTCGGCGCTCTCGAACACGGGGATGCCGGGGAAATAGGTGAAGCTGGAATTGACCAGGTAGAACCGCCCGTTCGCGCGGACGATGCTGGGGTCGGCATGGAAGCCGGCCAGGATCGGGTTGCGGTAATGCCCGGCAGGCAGCGGCGCCTCGAAGGCCGTGTCGCGCCCGGCGTAGTCGAACCAGTCGAAGTAGACCGGCGGCGCGGGCGCGGCCCGCAGCGGCTGCAGCGCCGCGAACAGCAGCAGGAAGGCCATGGCAAGCAGCGCACGCATCAGGGAACCTCTGCAGGAAGGGAGAGTTCGAACGGCCCCGCCGGCGCGCCGGAGCTGTCGCCCAGCGTGCAGACCGGGCCGTCGGCCCAGCAGTAGCGGATGCGCGTGGCGGTTGCGGCCTGCGGGCTGCGCAGGACCACGGCGCGCCCGTCCAGGGCGGCGTCTGCATACGCACAGTGCTGCGCCTGCGTATCGCAGAGTGCGAAGCCGATGGGACCGTTCGCACCGGTCGTGACCAGCGTCCCGACGACGTCGTCGAACGCGATCCGCACCGCGCCCTGCGTGCGCGATGCCGCGCGTGGCGTTGGACCGGACGGGGCCAGTGCGCGTTCGCCGTAGACCACATGGCGCGCCGCCTGTGCCAGGCGTCGCCCCAGTTCCTGCTTGTTCGGCGGATGGATGTCGTAGGCATCGCCGATGTCGATGGCCACCGCGAGTCCGCTGTGCGGGTCTTCTGCCGCCACGCGCCGCTGCGCCTCGCGCACCTGCGCCCAGCCGCTCTCCGCCGGCGCCCGTGGCGGGCGACCGTAGCCGGCCAGTTGCACCACCAGCAACGGCAGCGCCGTGCCAAACTGCCGGCGCCAGTCATCGCGCAAACCACGCAGCCGCGTCGCGTAGGCGGCGCCCTCGCCGGTGTTGGATTCGCCCTGGTACCACAGCATCCCACGCAGCCCCTCAGCCGCGAGCGGCGCGATCATGCCGTTGTACAGCGTCGCCATGCCGGAGGCCGCATGCCACGGCGCCAGCGGCGGCGACTGTGGATCGGGCGCGACGCGGTACTGCCAGGGCGCGTCGAGGACGATCCGCGTGCCGTCGTCCAGTTCCACGGCCTGGGCGCTCGCGGGGCCTGCCAACCCGCCCTCGCCGTAGGTGTCCAGCACATTGACCACCACCGTGTTGAGGCCCGCCTTCAACAGGCCGGGCGCAAGCGCATACCGGCGCGGATCGCTCGGCGCGTTCTGGCTGCCCACGGCCACGCCGTTCACCCAGGTCATGTCCGTCTCGTCGACCGGCCCCAGCACCAGCCGAGCGCCTTGCGCCGCCTGCGCGGCGGTCAGGGTGACCTGCGTGCGGTACCAGACCATGCCGTTGTAGTCGGCCAGCGCCGGCACGCCCCAGCGCTCCCATGGCCCGAGCGCCGCCGGTGCATCCTGCCATCCGGTGCTGTCAGCGCCGGGTTGCCATGGCGTATCGCCCGGCTTGGCGCCGGCGCGTGTGCTCCACCACTGCTGCCAGTGCCGGCCCCAGCGCGCACTCGCGGCCACGGGGTCGGTGGCAGACAGCGCCAGCACGTCGAGCGCCGCGTCCATGCCGCCCTGCGCACGCAGCGCGCCGGCGCTGGTCCAGGCCTCGATCCGCGCACCGCCCCAGGCCGCCTGGATCAGCCCCATCGGCACCTTGACCGTCTTCTGCAGTTCGCGCGCGAAGTAGAAGCAGGCGGCGGAAAACTCCCGCACCGTCTGCGGCGATGCGGGTTGCCACGCCACCGCAGCCGCGAACGCCTCCTGCGGCGTGACCGCCGCGGCCTTGGGCACGGCGAACAGGCGGATGCTCGGCTGCGTGGCCGCGGCCAGTTCGCGGCTCGCATCCAGCGCGCGCCACACCGGCAGCTCCATGTTCGATTGCCCGGAACATAGCCAGACATCGCCGATCAGCACATCGCGCACGACCTGGCGCTCCTGTCCCGCACGCACTGTCATGTCGTAAGGACCGCCAGCGACGACCGACCTGAGCGTCGCACGCCAGCGGCCGCCGGCATCGGCACGTGCGGTGACGGACTGCCGGGCGAAGGTCACCGACACGGTGGCACCCGGTGCGGCGTGGCCCCAGACCGGAATCACCCGGTCGCGTTGCAGCACGGCGTGGTCCTGGAACAGCGGATGCAGCAGCGGCGGCGCCGCGTGCTGCGCCATGCAGGGGATCGCGCAACACCCCAAGGCCGCCGCCAGCAGCCGGCCGCTCCACGTCGTCGGCTTCATCGTCCATCTCCGGGTGCGGAGGGAAATTGCAGGGCCTGGTACCAGGCCAACGGGTGCGGCGGCGCGGCTTCGCCTGCGGGCAATGGCCGCCCGCTCACCGACTGGAAATACGCCACGCTGGCATCGCGCCACCACTGCGCTTCGCGCAACTGGATGCGCAGGAAGGCCGCCACCTGCGCATGTCGCTCGTCGTCCACCTTGCCGCGCAGGCCGTCCCAGGTGGCCTGCATGGCCTGCACCTGGCGCACGCCCTGCGTATAGCGCCCGACCAGCTCGTCCCACAATGGCCTTCCGGAGGCCATGCGGTGGTCCCACGGCACATGGTGGAACCACAACAGCAACGGCTCGGGTACCCGCGCCAGGTCGCCATACACGGCCGCCACCTCGGGCGCGTACTGGCCCACCGCATTGCTGCCGCGCGCAGTGCGATCGAAACCGATGCCATTGCGGTCGGCACGGTGGTAGTACACCGACGTCCAGTCCGCGCGCGGGCCGCCGTCCACCCAGGGGCCGGGGCCGTAGTGGTGGCCGCGCGCCATCAGGTGGTGCAGGCCCAATGGGGTCATGTAGTTCACCGCGGCCTCGCGCGAGCCCATCATCATCCCGACGATGGGCTGCACCACCTCGGACGTCGGCGAGAACGTCATCGCCGCCCATTCCGCGGCGATGGCGCGGGCGGAGCGGTGCGGATTCCAGGCGAGACGGCCGAACGCATACCAGTTGGCCTGGTCGAAGTGCGAGCCGCTCCAGGTGCGGTCGTTGCCGATGTTGGCGACGCCGGCGATGCCGGTCAGGGCGTGGCCTTCCAGCGAGCCGTCCACCACGTCCGCCACCGTGGAACCCGCGCCGCGGGCGTGGGTGTCGGACTGCAGCACGTCCTCGTACAGCGGCCCCAGGTACACCAGGTGCGTGGCGAAGCCGAGGTACTCCTTGGTGATCTGCAACTCCAGCATCAGCGGCGTGCGCGGCATGGCGCCGAACAGCGGATGGAAGGGCTCGCGCGGCTGGAAGTCGATGGGGCCGTTCTTGACCTGCACGATCACGTTCGGGCGGAAGGCGCCGTCGAGGCCGACGAACTCGGTGTACGCCTGCATGGCGCGATCCACCGGCACGCCGTGGGCGTAGACGAAGGCCCGCCACATCACCACGCCGCCGTGCGGCGCCAGCGCATCGGCCAGCAGGTTGGCGCCGTCGGCATGCGAACGGCCGTAGTCCTGCGGGCCGGGCTGCCCTTCCGAATTCGCCTTGACCAGGAAGCCGCCGAAATCCGGAATGCGCGCATAGATCTCATCGGCCTTGTCGCGCCACCAGCGCTGCACGGCCGGATCGCGCGGGTCGGCGGTCTTCAGCCCACCCAGCTCGATGGGTGCGCTGAAGCGCGCGCTCAGGTAGACGCGGATGCCGTAGGGCCGGAACACGTCCGCCAGCGCCGCGGCCTTGTCGAGGTAGGCCGGCGCCAGGCTCTGCGCGTTGGCGTTGACGTTGTTCAGTACCGTGCCGTTGATGCCGATCGAGGCATTGGCGCGCGCGTAGTCGGTGTAACGCGGGTCGCGCCACTCCGGCAGGCTTTGCCAGTCCCACAAGGAGCGGCCCGCATAGCCGCGCTCGACATGGCCGTCCAGGTCGTCCCAATGGTCGAGCACGCGCAACTGGATCCGTGGCGACTCGCGCACCTCCAGCGTGTCCAGCGACGCGCCGGTCTGCAGCAGCCGCAGCAGATGGAACACCCCGTAGAGCACGCCGATGTCCCGGCGCGCAGCCACCAGCAGCACCGCATGCCCATCGATGCGAGTGCGCTTGAGCAGGTAGCCCTCCTCGCCCAGCGACGCGATCTCCTCGCGGAAGGGCGCGAGCGCTGGCGACGACTGCGGCGTGCCCAGCACCACCGCGTGATCGCCGGTCGCCGCCGCCTGCAGCGCCGGCGTGCGCCCCAGCAGGCCGGTGAGGCCACGCACCAGCTCGTCGCGCGCCACGCGCTGCGTCGGCGTCCGCTCCGGCGCCACGACCTCGTCCAGGCGCACACGCTCGTCCGCTGCGCGCGCGGCGCCTTGCGAGGGCACGTAACGCATCCACAGCGCCGCGCCATCTTCCGCGCGCACGCTGCCCGCACAGGCCATCAGCCCCATGGCGACGCACGCCATCCAGTGACACCGAATGACATGCGTACGGCGCCCAAGCACCGCCAGCAAACCTTGTAAGCTGGCGGCGTGCCCGCGGCGCGGCAGCGTCAAGAAGAGCAAAGGGAACGCGTTTTGGACAAGCCGAAGAAAGCGGTCCGCCGCAAGACCAGCGGGGTGACGATCGACGAGGTCGCCGCCCTGGCCGGGGTCTCGCCGATGACCGTCTCGCGCGCGATCAACCAGGGCAAGGTGCGCGATGCCACCCGCGAGCGCGTGCTGCGCGCGGTGCGCGAACTGGGCTATACGCCCAACCTGGCCGCCAGTTCGCTGGCCGCCGCGCAGCACACGCGCATCGCCCTGATCTACACCAACCCCAGCGGCGCCTACCTGCGCGAGCTGCTGGTCGGCTTGCTGCGCGTCGCGTCCAACGCCGCCATCCAGTTGGTCATCCACTACTGGGAAGACCTGGACCCCGACGCCGAGCGCAAGGCCGCGCGTGCCCTGGGCGGGCGCGTGGACGGCGTCATCCTGCCGCCGCCGTTGTGCGAGTCGCAGGCGGCGGTGACCGAACTGGTCAAGGCCGGCATCCCGGTGGTCGCGATCGCCGCGGGGCGGCTCAGCGACGCGATCTCCTGCGTGCGCATCGACGACTTCCATGCGGGCAAGGAGATGGCCGAGCACCTGATCCGGCAGGGCCACCGGCGCATCGGCTTCATCCGCGGCCGCCAGGATCTCAGCGCCAGCGCGCGGCGCTACGAGGGCTTCGTCACTGCCCTGCAGGAAGCCGGGCTGCAGGTCGAACCCGGCCTGGTCCAGCAGGGGGACTACACCTATCGCTCGGGCCTGGCCGCCGCCGAGAAGCTGCTGTCGCAGCGGCGGCCGCCGACCGCGATCTTCGCCAGCAACGACGACATGGGCGCGGCGGCGATCTCGGTCGCGCACCGGCGCGGCCTGGAGGTGCCCCGCGACCTGTCGGTGGTGGGCTTCGACGACACCTCGGCGGCCACCACCGTGTGGCCGGAACTCACCACCATCCATCAACCGATCGCCTCGATGGCCGATGCCGCCATCGACATCCTGCTGCGCAGCATCCGCCACAAGCGCGACGACGCGCGCGTGTCCAGCGACCACGTGGTCCCGCACCGGCTGGTGCTGCGCGGTTCGGTCGCTAGCCCACCCAAGGGGCGCTAGCGCAGGACGCAGGTTCATGCGCTCGGGCATGCGACGGTGGTCTCGGCTTCGTTCAACGCACCGAGCGCGACCCGCGACACCGAGAGCGTCATGGTGCCCGCGGTGGTCAACGCCCAGGGGCGGTCCAGCTTGCCCAGATCCGCGCCGGCCGCCGCCAGGCACTTGAGCGGCACGCCCACGCGCGTCCACTGGCCCACCGGCAGCGCCGCCAGCGCCGGTCCGATCGCCACCCGCGCGGTGCAGCCGCTGCCGCAGCCGACCGCCAGCCACGCCTCGCCCTGCGGGGCGGTGTCCACCCGCAACGTGGTCACCAGCATCAGGTCGCCGTTGCTCTCGCGCTGCAGATCCAGCGGCGTATGCGACTGCAGCGCGACCACCGCCTCGCGGCCGCCCGACCAGGCAAGACGACGGCCATCTTCCTGCGCCAGGTGATCGACGCCGGTGACCTTGAGCAGTGCGCCATCGAGCGATTCCGGCACGCGGGTGACGGTCACGCCCTGTCCGGTGCTGCCTTCCAGGCGCAAGGCCATGCCCGGGCCGGCCGCGCCGCGGGCGAAGAACACCCCGGCCGCGCCTTCGTTGCCGGTGAGGCCGGAGACCTCCGGCAGCTTGGCCAGATTGCCGTTGTCGGCGTAGCGCAGGCCGTAGCCGAAGGCGAACAGCGGGTCGTAGCCCTGCTGCCCCACGTTGTTGGCGTATTGCGTGGCCGTGCGCGGCCAACTGAAGCTCAGCTTGCCCTTGAAGTCGTGCTGCACGCCGCCATTCGGGCCGCGCAGCAGCACGTCGGCGATACCTGCGCCTTCCGAGCCCGGCAGCCACGCCGCCACGAAGGCATCGGCGGCATTGAGTTCGCGGTTGACCCACAGCGGGCGTCCGCTGAGGAACACTGCGACCACGGGAATGCCGTCGGCCTTGAGCCGCTTGATCAACGCCAGGTCGGTGTCGTCGCCCGGCTTGTAGGCCAGGGTCGGCCGATCGCCCTGGAACTCCGCGTACGGGTTTTCTCCGAACACCACAACAGCCACGTCCGGCTTCGTCGTGTACTTGCCGTCGACCGCCAGCACGGCCTCGCCGCCGGCGGCCTTGGCCTGCTGCGCGAAGCCCTCGTAGATGGTGTCCGCGTTCGGGAAGTCCTTGCGGGTGGTGCCGGTGCCCTGCCAGTTCAGCGTCCAGCCGCCGGCTTGCTTGCCGACGTCGTTGGCGCCGTCGCCGGCCACCAGGATGCGCTGCTTCGGCGACAGCGGCAGCACGCCGCCCTGGTTCTTCAGCAGCACCAGCGACTCGCGCACCGCCTGCCGCGCCACTGCGCGATGCGCCGGCGCACCGATCAGCGCGAACTGGCCACCGACCGCGCGCGCCGACGGCTTGCCCGCCTCGAACAGGCCCAGCCGCATCTTGACCCGCAGGATCCTGCGCACCGCATCGTCCAGGCGCTGCGGGGAGATGGTGCCGTTCCTGGCCGCCGCCAGCGTGGTGGTGTAGAAGCCCTTCCAACTGTCCGAGGCCATGGCCATGTCCAGGCCGGCATTGATGGTGGCCGGGCAGTCGGTGGGCGTGCAGCCCTTGAGCTGTCCGTGGCCGTTCCAGTCGCCGACCACGAAACCGCCGAAGTGCATGCGCCCCTTCAGCGCATCGGTCAGGTAGGCCTTGTGGCCGTGCATCTTTTCGCCGTTGACGCTGTTGAACGAGGCCATCGCGGTCTGCGCGCCTGCGGCGATGGCCGGGGGATAGCCGGCGGCATGGATGCGTACCAGCTCGGCTTCGCCGATTTTGGTGTCACCCTGGTCCCTGCCGTCGGTGGTGCCGCCATCGCCCAGGAAGTGCTTGACCGAGGCGATCACATGGCGGCCATCGAGGAACGCCGGCGTCCCCACCTTGCCCTGCAGCCCCTCGACCATCGCCCCGGCGTAGCTGGCCACCACCTCGGGCGACTCCGAATAGCCCTCGTAGGTCCGCCCCCAGCGGTCGTCCTGCGGCACCGCCACGGTCGGCGCGAAGGTCCACTCCATGCCGGTGGCACGGGTTTCCAGCGCGGTGATTTCGCCGATCCGGCGCAGCAGCGCCGGGTTGCGGGTCGCGCCCAGGCCGATGTTGTGCGGGAACAGCGTCGCGCCGACGATGTTGCTCTGCCCGTGCACGGCATCGATTCCGAACAGCACCGGAATCGCCTTGCCGCCCTGCGACGTGTCCATCGACGCCGCATAGAACGCATCGGCCAGCGCCAGCCATTCGGCCGGCGCGGCATCGTAGCGGCCGCCGGGATCGGAATTGCCGCCGGCCAGGATCGATCCCAGGCGATAGTTGCGGACGTCCTCCGGGGTGAGGCTGCCGATATCGCCCTGCACCAGCTGGCCGACCTTTTCCTCCACCGTCATGGTGGCGATCAGCTCGGTGAGGCGCTGCTCCAGCGCGGGATCCTCGGGCAGCGGCCAGCGCACGTTGGGCCAGGCGCTGGCCTCCGCGCGGGCGGGCGCCGCGGCCTGGACGTCGCCCTTGCACACGGCAAGCGCGAGCAAGAGTGCGGCCAGCAGAGCGCCGGTACGGCGTGCGGAATGGGTGTCGGTCACGACGCTCTCCTTGCCGCCGCGCTCAGCGCAGCAGGTACTGGTTGATCAGGTTCTCGTAGCGCTCCTGGCGGCCGCTGATCTGCCGCGGCTCGCCGCCCTTCGCGCCCAATGCCGCCAACTCGGCGAGGCCGAGCGCGCCACGCGCGAACTGCTCGCCGGCGCCACTGTCGAAGCTGGCATAGCGCTCCTGGCGCCACTGTTCCCAGGGCGAGTCGTTGAGCAGCGCATGGGCCACTTCCAGCCCGCGGGCGAAGGCGTCCATGCCGCCGATGTGGGCAACGAACAGATCCTCCAGGTCGGTGGATTCGCGACGCACCTTGGCGTCGAAGTTCAGGCCGCCCTCCAGCCCGCCCTGGCGCAGCACCACCAGCATGGCGCCGACGGTGTCGTACAGGTCGGTGGGGAACTGGTCGGTATCCCAGCCGTTCTGCGCGTTGCCGCGGTTGGCGTCGATGCTGCCGAGCAGGCCATGGTCGGCCGCGACCTGCAGGTCGTGTTCGAAGGTGTGGCCGGAGAGCGTGGCGTGGTTGGCCTCGATGTTGAGCTTGAAATCCTTGTCCAGGCCGTGCGCCTTCAGGAAGCCCGCCACCGTGGCGCTGTCGAAGTCGTACTGGTGCTTCATCGGCTCCATCGGCTTGGGCTCGATCAGGAAGTTGCCCTTCAGGCCGATGCTGCGGCCGTAGTCGCGCGCCATGGTGAGGAAGCGCGCGAAGTGCTCGAGTTCGCGCTTCATCTGCGTGTTGACCAGCGAGGCGTAGCCTTCGCGGCCGCCCCAGAACACGTAATGCTCGCCGCCCAGCTCCACCGTCGCCTCCAGCGCCGCCTTCACCTGTACGGCGGCGCGCGCCACCACGGCGAAATCGGGATTGGTCGCGGCACCGTTCATGTAGCGCGGATGCGAGAACAGATTGGCCGTGCCCCACAGCAGCTTCATCCCGGTCGCGTCCTGGCGCGCCTTGGCCAGGCCGACCATGTGCTTGAGGTTCTTTTCGTACTGCCCGGCATCGTCGGCATCCGGCGCCAGGTCGATGTCGTGGAAGCACCAGTACGGCACGCCGAGCTTGGTGAAGAACTCGAACGCCGCATCCACTTTGGCCTCGGCGCTGGCCATCGGCGCGCCGACCTCCCAGGGGAAGTGGCGCGTGCCCGGGCCGAACGGATCCTGCCCGGCGTTGCAGAAGGTGTGCCAGTAGCAGACCGCGAAGCGCAGATGGTCCTGCATGGTCTTGCCGCCGACGACCTTGTTGGCGTCGTAGACCTTGAAGGCCAATGGATTGTCCGAGCCGCGGCCTTCGAAGGGGATGCGGCCGATGCCGGGGAAGTATTCCTTGGCGCCGATGAAGGGTTGGGTGTGCATGGTGCGTGGTCCTGTCGTGGTGGGAGGGGGGCGAAACGGAGGATCAGCCGCGCAACAGCGGCGTCAGGGCGTCGAGATGACGCAGGAAACGCGCATACGCCGCGGCATAGGCCTGGGTGCGCGCCGGATCCGGGCGGGCCGACAGCTGCGGATCGACCGCCACATGCCGCTGCGCGATGTCGGCGATGGAGGCGGCATCGCCGCGTGCCAGGCCGATGGCCCAGAGCGCCTGCAAGGCGGCGCCGAACGCTGCGCCTTCCGGCTGCGTGGGCACGTCCACCGGCAGGCCGAACACATCGGCCACCAGTTGCCGCCACGCGCCGCTGTTGCTGCCGCCGCCGGTCAGCACGATGCGCTCGAAGTGCATGCCGGCACGCACGAAGGCGTCGAAGCCGTACTTCAGGCTGTACGTCGCCCCTTCCATCGCCGCGCGATAGAGATGGGCCGGGGTCATGTTGGCGGTGTCCAGACCCGCCAGCACGCCCTTGCCCAGCGGCAGGTCCGGCGTACGCTCGCCATTGAGGAACGGCAGCATCACCAGTCCGTCGGCACCGGGCGCGGTGGCGTGCAGATGCGCATCGCCGTCGCGGGTGCTGAAACCGAAGGCGGCGGCGACCTGTTCGGTCGCCACGGTGCAGTTCATCGTGCAGATCAGCGGCAGCCAGCCGCCGGTGGACGAGCAGAACGCGGCCCACGCGCCGTCCGGGTCGACCACCGGCGTGTCGGAATAGGCGAACAAGGTGCCCGAGGTGCCCAGACTCATCGCCAGGCGACCGGGCACGACGCAGCCGGTGCCGATGGCCGCCATCATGTTGTCGCCGCCGCCGACGGCAACCTTCAGCGTCGCCGGTACGCCGAGCAGGCTGGCCGCGGCCGGGTCGATGTCGAACAGGGCATCGGGTGCGGCCAGGCGCGGCAGGCACTCCGCCAGATCGCGCTGCGGATCGGTGGCGCGCAGCAGCTCGGTCGACCAGGTGCGCGTGCGCACGTCCAGCCAGCCCGTGCCCGACGCGTCGCCGTATTCGCAGAAGCGCTGGCCGGTCAGCACGAAGTTGAGGTAATCGTGCGGCAGCAGAATGGTGGCGAGGCGCGCATAGGCCTCGGGCCGGTGGGTCTTGGTCCACGGCAGCTTGGAGGCAGTGTAGCCGGCGAGGATCGGATTGCCCGCCAGTGCGATGGTGCGCGCCGCGCCGCCGACCGCGTCCATGATCTGCACGCACTCGGCCGAGGTGCTGGTGTCGCACCACAGCTTGGCCGGTGCCAGCACCTCGCCTGCCGCATCGACCGGAACGAAGCCGTGCTGCTGGCCCGAGACCGCCAGCGCGCCGAGGCGCGACCGCAGCGAAGGATCGATCGCCCGGAAGCAGGCCTGCATGGCCGCCACCCAGTCCGCCGGCCGCTGTTCGCGGCTGCCGTCGGCGGCGGCCTCCAACTCCAGCGGCGCAGTGCTGCTGGCCACGACGCTGCGCCCGACCGGGTCGTAGACCACGACCTTCAGGCTCTGCGTTCCCGCATCGATTCCGGCCACCAGTTGCATGTTTTCCACTTCGTACCTGCTCTAAGTTAGCGCTACCATTTCTGGATGACGGCGTGCGTCCCGCTACGCCAGGGAAACGCTCCGCGGCCAGACGTCCGGCGCCGCCTTGCAATAGCGTTCGATGAACTCCGCCTGCGAGGGCATCGCCGCGCTGGCCTGCTGCAGCGGCTGCCGGATCCGCGTCAGCAGCGTGCGCAGGTCCGCATCGCCGATGGCGGCGGCCAGCGGATGCGGCGGCCCGGGCTGGATCCCCTGGCCCATCAACACGCTGGTCCACGAATCCACGCGGAACAGTTCGCCGGGGTCCTGCCAGGCGTGCGCACGTTCGCGCCAGGCGCGCAGCCGAATCGCCAGCGACTCGGGCAGCGCCATCTCGCGGCACGCCTTCCACATCGGTTCGTCGCGCTGGGTCGCGTGGTAGTGCAGGATGATGAAGTCGCGCACGTGCTCCATCTCCTGGCGGCTGACCGTGTTGTACAGCTCCACCAGTGCCGGACTGATGCCGTCGCTCGGAAACAGCTGGATCAGGCGCACCACGGCGCTGATGGTCAGATGGATGCTGGTCGATTCCAGCGGCTCGATGAAGCCACTGGCCAGGCCCAACGCCACCACGTTCTTGTTCCACGCCTGCAACCTGCGCCCGCTGCGGAACGGCACCAGCCACGGGTCGCGCAGCGGCGGACCGTCGACGTCGCGCAGCAGCTTGGCGTGCGCCTCGTCGTCGGACATGTGGCGGCTGGAGAACACCAGCCCGCACCCGACCCGGTGCTGGAGCGCGATATGCCAGCGCCACCCGGCCTCGTGCGCGATGGCACGGGTATACGGCACCGGCGGCGCGACCGCCTCGGTCTGCACCGCCACGGCGCGATCGCTGGGCAACCAGTCGCGCCAGTCTTCGTAGCCGGTGTGCAGCGTCTGCTCGGTCAGCAGGCCACGGAAGCCGGTGCAGTCGATGAACAGGTCGCCCTCGATGACCTGCCCGTCGTCCAGCAGCAGCGAGGCGATGGCGCCGTCATGCGCATGCTGCCGAACCTCGCGGATCTGCCCTTCCACCCGGCGCAGGCCATAGCCTTCGGCCTTCTTGCGCAGGAACTTCGCGTACAGCGCGGCGTCGAAGTGATAGGCGTAGTTGACCTGCGGCTGCGTCTCCAGCGAGAACCGGTCCGCACGCGAGGCCACGCTTTCCAGGCAGTAATCGCCCAGGTCCGACGGCATGCCGCGGCGCAGGCTGTCCAGCCAGAAATGATGGAACGGCGTGGCCCAGGTGCCCTGCCCGATGGTGCCGAACGGATGGATGAAACGATCGCCGGGGCGACGCCAGTGCTCGAAGGAAATCGAGAGCTTGAAGGTGCCGGCCACCGCGCGCAGGAACTCCTGCTCGTCGATCTGCAGGAAGCGGTGGAACATGCGGATCGGCGGCACGGTCGACTCGCCGACGCCCACGGTGCCGATCTGCTCGGACTCCACCAGGGTGATGTCCAAACGATCGCGGAACTGGTGCACCAGCGCGCAGCCGGCCAGCCAGCCGGCGGTGCCGCCGCCGGCGATGACGACCTTGCGGATGCGTCCGTCTGTGGTGGCGGCGAGGGTCAAGGCGATGCTCCCATCAGCGGTTGAGCCGCGCCAGCAATTGCGCGCGCGTGCGGCGCGCCCGTGCCTCGTCGAACGGCGCCAATTCGCCCCGGGCGGCCTCGGGCAGGTGTTGGCCCGCGCGTTCGCCTGGACCGAACACGTAGTAGTCGAAGAGCGTCGCCCAGGCCTGCTTCTCGCGTGCCGGCAGATCGCGCAGCGCCCACATCGCGTGCTGCAGCGCCGTCAGCGGCGAGGGCAGGAAGGCCGGCGCACTGCGCCACCAGTAGTTCACCAGCACGTTGAACGGCGCGAGGCTGCGCACGTGGTGCCACCACATGCTCGGGATGAACAGCGCATCGCCCGGCTCCAGCTCGACGTGCTGCGCGCTGGCGAGGGCATCGCGGAAGCGCGGATACCGCGCGAAGTCGGGGCGGTCAAAGTCCACCACGCTGACCACCTGCCCGCCCGGCGTGGGGTCCAGCGGCCCCGGATACAGGTTGTCGATCTGCTCCGGCGGAAACAGGGTGAAGCGGCGTCGGCCCACGGCACAGCAGGCCAGGTTGTCCGGCGTGTCGAAATGGCAGGACGCCGTCACCCGGTTGCCGATCCAGATGCTCGGCGGTGCCGCGATCCCCAGCGCCGCCAGACCGGCGTCATTGGCCTGCGCGAACCCCGGCAGCGCCCGCTCGATCGGCAGCGACGCGACATAGTAGGTGGGCGGCCGCGGATCCTCGAAGGTGGCGGCGATCGCGTCCAGCACCTGCGTGAGCGGTCCACGCCGGACCTCGACATTCAACTGGGTGAAATCGGCGTTGTAGAACGGACGCCCCTCGATCCCGGGTTCGCCGAAGGAATACGGAACCGGCACACCCGCATCGAAACCACGCAGGTACGCCAGCCCCTCCTGCGTGGAGCGCAGCCCGGCCTGGACCAGCCCCCAGTCGCGCACGATGCCGCGCAACACCACCGGCTCCCCGGCCGCCACCAGGTCCTGCACTGGCAGCGCGGTGGGCTGCACGCCCTCCAGTGTCCGCATGGCCCCGCCGTCCGGCATGGTCAGTTCCTGCCCGCCGCGACGGCGGCATCCTGCAATCGCAGGCGTCGCTGCTTTTCGGCGATCAGCCGCCGCATGTTGTGCAGCGACGCCAGCATCAGGAACGCCCCTTCCAGATAGCCGGCGCGGTTGAGCGCAGCCAGCGCGGTGCCGTCCAACTGAGACAGGCGCTCACGGTCGATCGCGTGCAGGCCACTGACGCCGACCCGATGCTGCGCATCGACTTGCACGTCGAGCGTCACCGGCTGGATCAGGCCGTGCGCATCGAGCGCGGCGAACATCTCCGCGCCGAAGGCATGGCCCTCGTGGATGCCGCGCAGCACCGTGGCGATGTGATCGAGATAGGCGGTGTTACCCCCTTGCGGCAGGAACACCGGCTCCCCCTGCATCGCGGTCACCCGCGGATGCTCCATGTCCACGTGCAGGACCGCCTCCTGGCTGAGCACGCCATCGATCCGCTGCTCCTGGAATCCGATCAGGAACGGCCCCTTGGCGGCCGCACCGGGCAGATACGAGGCCGCCCAGCGCCGCTCCTGCAGGAACAGGTTCTCGTGCTGCTCGAACCCCAGCAGCGCCACCGACTGCCACGCGCCCGTCGCCGGGTCCTTGCGCAGGAAGAGCGGATATTCCCGCTGCAGCTCGGCGAACTCGCTCGGATAGGCCGGCACCATGCCCACCGCGTCGCCGAACTCCGGCCCGAAGTCGGTGGCCACGCGCAGGTCGCGGTGCGCGATGTTGTTGAGCATTTCGTAACGCGGCATCGTGTTGCGCACTCCTGGTTGCAGCCTTGCACGGCGCGCCGCCGCGACAGCGGCGGCGTCCGTGGCGACACGCGAAGAGAAGCTCCTCGCCTTCTTCAGAACCTGTAGCGAACACCCAGCATGTAGCGCGGACTCTGGTCGGCCAGCTTCACGATCATCTGCGAGGTACGCGAGCGCCAGCGCACGTCCTCGCCGGTCAGGTTGATCGCTTCCAGGCCGAACGACCAGTTGTCGTTCAACGTGTAGTTCACGCTGAGGTCCCACTGTTCGTAGGGTTCCACATAGTACGGATTGCGGCTGGTGCCCTGATTGGCCAGGATCAGGTACTGGTCGCGCCAGTTCCAGGCCAGGCGTACCGACCAGCCGTACTTCTCGTACATCAGCACCGCATTGGCGGTGTCGCTCAGGCCGGTGAGCGCGAACTGGTCGATGCCCGGATCGCCGCCGTTGTCGTAGCCCACGTCGCCCTTGACGATGGTGTAGTTGGCGAGGACGCCGAACCCGGTGTCGCCGAAGAAGTACTGCCCGCCGAGTTCCCAACCGTGCAGCTTGGCCTGGTTCTGGTTGATCGGGCGGTTGACGTTGAACTCGTACAGCGGGTCGTCGGCCTCGCCGTAGAGATCGTAGGCCGCTTCGGTCGCCAGCACCTGCGCGCCGGTGCCGTTGTAGGCGGCCAGGCCGGCCGGGTTGTTGCGCAGCAGGGCCAGCGCGGTGAACAACGAGGTATCGTTGGCCGAGCAGGCCGCTGCATTGGCCGGCCCAACCTGGGCGAGACAGGCGCCGCTGGTGAGGAAGGCCAGTGCCGTCCTCGCGTCCGGGCCGGAGGTCGGATCGCGCAGGCCGTACAGATTCTCCTGCACCACGGTGTTGCCGATGAAGTTGTTGACCGACTTGTTCCAGTAGGTCACCGACAGGTAACTGGCGTCGGCGAAGTACCACTCCAGCGCCAGGTCGAGGTTGTCGGACTCCAGCGGCTTCAGCGCCGGGTTCTGCGCGGTGCCGCTGGCCCGCGAGGACGGGTCGATCAGCACCGAGCCGAACGGCTGCTGTGCCCCGGGGCCGGCATAGAGGTTGCCGATCGGCGCGCGCGCGATGCTCTTGCCGAACGAGACGCGGCCCTTCAGCGTGTCGGTAAGATCGATGCTGAAATCGAGGTTGGGCAGGATGTAGCTGTAGGTGGTCTTTTCGCTGAAGGGTTGCTGCGCGTTGGACAGCACCACGCGGAAGTCGTTGTTGGACTGCCACTCGATCGCTTCGGGGGTGGCGATGACCGAGGTCGAGACCACGTCGGTGGTTTCGTAGCGCACGCCCAACCGCGTATTGGTACGCCGACCGGCCAACTCGCCATCCAGTTCCACCTGGAAGTACGCCGAGCGGGTCTTCTCCTCCACGAAATTGTCGGCGGCGCGTTGCGGGCTCACGCCCAGGCCGACGCCGTACTGGCCGGCTGCCCATTCCGCGAGCCGGCCGGCATCGCCCCGCCATGCGGGCCAACTGGTGCCGCCGTAGTCGTCGAACAGGCCGATGATGTTGACAGGCTGCATCAGGTTCATCAGCCCGCCGGCGGTATCGCGGTCGACATTGGCCACGCCCCAGTCGCCCAGGGTGGAATACGCCTCGGCGGCCTGGATGCGGTGGGTGGTCGACTTGCTGCTGTCCACGCCGAACTGGAAGCGGCCCTGGTCGAAGCTCCACTCGCCGTCCACGCGCGCCTGCTTGATCTGGCTGATCTGGCTCTGCGAGTTGACGCGCAGCACCTGCGTGCCGATCTCGCCCGGCACGAAGCCCGGGTTGACCACGCCGTTGACGTTGGCCGCGGCAGCGGCGTCGCTCGGATACCAGACCTGGGTGCCGATCGGCAGGCCGTTGTTGAAGTTCAACTCCTGCACCCAAGAGCCGCCGCAGTGCGGGCCGGTGGTGCAGTTGTTGGTGCCGGCAATGCTCATGAAGAGAGAACCGCCGCCGGTCAGCGGATCGTTGGGGCGGCTTTCGTTCTTCGAGTCGTGCGCGTCGAAGCTCAGCTTGAGCCGGTCGGTCACGTTCCACACCGCGTTCAGGCCGAGCGAGCCCAGCTTGTACTTCTGCATGCTGCGTTGCTGCTCGAGGCCGAAATCCTTGGTGCCGGCGATTTCGCGGATGTAGGTCGGCACCGCCACCGCGCCGCTGGTGTCGAAGGTCACGTCGGTGTAGTTGCTGTTCTGCAGCCACATGCCCTGCTCGCCACGATTCTCGGTGATCTCGTTGGTCGAGTAGGTGTAGTCCAGGGTCAGGGTCAGGCTGTCGGTGGGCGCGAACTGCAGCACCGCCTGGCCGTTGACGCGCTCGCGTTCGAACTCGGAGAACGCATAGCGCAGGTCGTTCGGGCGCGCGTACAGCGCACCGATCTGTGGCGCGTTGACCACGGTCGGGTTGCCGGGCAGCGAGCCGGTCCACGGCTGCACGTTCCAGTAGTTCTCGGTGGCCTGCACCGAGCCGCCCTTGCGCTTCTGGTAGCTCGCGCTGACGCCGACGCCGAAGGTCTTGTCCGGATTGCTGTAGCTGAAGATGCCGGACAGTTCCGGGGTCAGGTCGTTGTCGAACGGCTGGCTGCGGTCGGAGACCGCCTTGGCGCCGGCACTGGCGACGATGCCCTGATGGTCGAACGGACGCGAGGTCAGAATGTTGATGGTGGCGCCGATGCCGCCGCTGGGCACGTTGGCCTGGCTGGTCTTGTAGACCTCGATGCCGTTGATCGCTTCGGCGGCCAACTGGGCGAAGTTGAAGGCGCGGGTGCCGCCGTCGACGCCACCGATGGCGACCTGCCCGGCGGCGCCGAACGCATCGGCGCCCGGCATCTGCCGCCCGTTGAGCGTCACCATGTTGAACTGCGGGCCGAAGCCGCGCGCGGTGACCTGCGCGCCTTCGCCATCGCGCCGCTCGATGGAGATGCCGGTGATGCGCTGCAAGGATTCGGCCAGGTTGGTGTCCGGGAACTTGCCGATGTCCTCGGCACTGATGGCATCCACCACGCCCGCGGAATCGCGCTTGATGTCCATCGCCTGGCTGAGGCTGTTGCGCAGGCCGGTGACCTGGACGGTGTCCAGTTGGGTCGGGCTGCTCTGGGCCTGCTGCTGGGCCTGCTGCTGGGCGGGCGGCGCCGGCGTCGCGGCGTCCTGTGCGAAGGCGGGATTGATGACCAGCACGCCGCCGACGAACGTGAACATGGCCCTGGATTTGAACTTCGCCAGCGCCCGGCTCATGGACGAGCCCTCAGGACTGGCAGACGACGAAACATAGAAGCGCTCATGACTCTCCCCTCTGACATGCGATCGATGGATGTACCGCCCCTCCCCCAAAGAGGCACGCACGGGCGATGCCCGTCTTCCACGCCGAACATCGCAGCGCGCTGTGCGGTCGCTGCGACTCAAAACTCCGTTTCAGGATTGCCAGACGACGCGCGATAAAGGCTCCCCCCGAGCCCGACTGCCGCTGATTGATAGCGCTATCATCACGTCACGGCGCAGACTACGCACCCCCGATATCGCTTGTCATCATGCGTCGCAACAAAGGAACGCATTCCTTGAAGAGCACCCCCAAAACGCTGCGTCGAAAAGCGAGCACCATCACCATCGACGACGTGGCGGCGCATGCCGGCGTCTCGCCCATGACCGTCTCGCGCGTCACCCATGGCCATGCCGGCGTGCGCGAGAGCACCCGCGAGCGGGTGATGCGCAGCGTGCGCGCCCTGGACTACCGGCCCAACCCGGCCGCCAGCGCCCTCGCCGCGGCGCAGCACCTGTGCATCGCGTTGATCTACACCAATCCCAGCTCCAGCTATCTGCGCGAACTGCTGGTCGGGGCGCTGCGCGGGTCCACCCGTGCAGCGGCGCAACTGGTGATCGCCACCTGGGATGGCCTGGGCCCGCGGGCACGCCGCGCTGCCGCGCAGACGCTCTGCAACAGCGTGGCAGGGGTGATCCTGCCGCCGCCGCTGTGCGAATCGAAGGCCATCGTCGGCGCCTTCGTCGAGGCCGGCATCCCCGTCGTCGCCATCGCGTCCAGCCGGTTCAGCGACAAGGTCTCCTGCGTGCGCATCGATGACCGCCGCGCCAGCCACGACATGGTGTCGCATCTGATCGCGCACGGGCACACCCGCATCGGCTACATCACCGGCGACCCGAACCAGACCGCCAGCGCGCACCGCTGGCAAGGCTACCGGGACGCCCTGGCGGAGGCGGGCATCGGCTACGACGCCGCGCTGGTGCAAGCCGGCGACTTCACCTATCGCGCCGGACTGGAGGCGGCCGAGCGGCTCTTGGCGCTGCAGCCGCGCCCCAGCGCGATTTTCGCGAGCAACGACGACATGGCCTCGGCGGTGGTATCGGTGGCGCATCGCCGGCGCCTGAAGGTGCCGGAGGATCTGTCGGTGGTGGGGTTCGACGACACGTCGGCATCGACGATGGTGTGGCCGGAGCTGACCACCATCCATCAGCCGGTGGCGGACATGACCGATGCCGCCATCGACCTCCTGTTACGCGAGATCCGGCAGGCCGCCGGGGCGGAGCGCGCCAGCGTCAATCACGTGGTGCCGCACCGCTTGATCACACGCGATTCGGTGTCGCGGCCGCTGTTGGATCGCTAGCGTCATTGGATGCGGGCTGGAGGACGGCGCACGGCCGCTGCGTCCCACGCATTGCGCACAAGCGCACCGCCGTATAGCGCATTTGCTGTTGCTGTTGCTTCGGCTGTTGCTGTTGCTTCGGCCGTTGCCGTTGCCCCGGCTGCCGCTTTGGCTTTGGCTTTGGCTTTGGCTGTTGCTGTCGCTTTTGACTTACCGGGTTCCCTTCCGAAGCGGCGAACCAGGCGGGAAAAACCCGAAGGGCGGCGTACATGGATGTACGCCGTCCG